>JAZUKS010000001.1:0-39288 GCA_045643405.1 Bacteroidaceae bacterium
GCTTCTCGAGGGGAGCAGAGGCATCCTTGTGCATCAGGTAGGGCATCACCTTGTGGTAGGGGGCTCCCTCGCCGGGGATCTCTGCGGGTGAGGCAATGATGTACTGGCAGACGTTGCGAAGCTCGTAGTCCACCTCGACGCATTGCATGAAGCAGGCATCGAAGAAGATGTAGTCCCAGGTGACGCCCAGGTCGTGCAGGACGTTTGCCATATCGGGAATCTCGAGTTCGCTACCGGAGTTCATGTATGGACTGTTGAAGTTGTTGTCGACAAATATGCTCTTGTGGAGTTCCTTCTTGCTGTCATTCTCGTTGGGAATCCATCCACTGCCATGACTCCACAAAACGAGTCCGTAGTGGTCGGCGGGGAACAGTTCCATGATGCCTTTCAGCTTCTGCTTGAAGACCTCAGGGTCGGCGCTGTTGCATTCCTCGTACTCAAGGATGGTCTTCTTGCCATTCTCGGAGGTGATGCTGTATAGAGTGGGGGACTTGACCTCGTCGACATAGACCAGCAGGTTACAGTCCTCGGGTATGTCGGTCGTTGCCTCAAGCATCTCTTTGACGTCATCCTCGTAGTAGGCACACAGTTTGTTCTCGGCACAGATATAGACGATGACCGTGAGACGTGCCTGTGACTGTGGCTTCAACTCCTCGATATGTTTGTGATGACAAGCGTGGAAGGTGCTTGCGAAGATTATCAGCAGAAGGCAACTTATAAGGTTGATTAACTTATGTTTACAGACTTTTATACAAGTTTTCATATAATTGTGCAACTTTGATGTAATCGTGATGGCGACGGACATATTCGATGCTGTCGGTCGCTAACTGCTTGATGTTTTCGGGATGGAGCAGGATGCGATGCTCTATCTGATGGATGACATCCTCCTCGGTGGGCTGTACGTTGATGATGGGGCGCAGTTCGTGCTCGTTGATGATGTCGTACTGTTCCTCCTCGCCACCTCCGACAAGGACAATGCCCTTGGACATGGCAAGGAGTCCGTTCATGCCCGGCGTGTAACTGTAGAGCTGGTCGAGCAGGACGTGACTGCTGTTCATCATCTCCTTGTACTGCTCGAAGGGCACGCTCTCTGCCTTGACAATCTGCATGCGGTCGGGATAGCGCTCCTGCAGTTTCAGGAGTGCCCTGAGCATGATGTCGGTGCCCTTGTACTCATTGCGCGTCTTCTGGATGCCGATGAAAAAGCGGATGACGCCATCGTCGGGCTTGGGGGTGGGGGTGTAGTCGCAATGGATGGGGAAGGGGATGAAGGTGGTCTTCTGGGAGAAGTAGGGACGGTAGCACACGTCGTACTCATAGAGTCCGGTGACGATGGCGTCGCAATCGTTTGCCACGCGCTTGTTGAGTTCACCCTTATAGCCGTCAATCCAGTCGCTCACCATGACGTCGATGTCGTGGTTGGAACGCGGCTGCCCGTACATATAGAAGTCGCTGTAACGAAAAGTATCGCTTTTCATTCCATGCATAACCCAGTAATAGTCAATGCCATAAGCACCCATCACCATCTTGCCGTTCTGCTGGCGAAGACGCTGGTAATAGGGTTCGATGCGCTCGGCCATCAGGTCGAGAAACATGGGATTGATGATTTGCACCACGTCGAAGTCCTTCAGACGGGGCCACAACCGCTTCACGTCCCACAGGTATTTCAGGGTGTCTATCTTGCCCAGCGACTTGCGCTTGAGGTTGATATCACGAGGGTATCCCTTCCATACGTCACCGTCGGAAACCACCGTGACATCATGCCCCAGGGCCTTCAGACCTTCGCCCAAAGTCCAGTGCACATTGCTGTATTCACCCAAAAGCAGAATCTTCATTATACTTGTTTTATCCCACAAAAGTATAAAAAAATGCCGAAAGTGACAAATATAGCGTTTTTTTTTGTACCTTTGTGACCCAAATGAACAAGACAAAGCGAAAATCGAACGAGTCTACCTATGACCACGTACTGAAATACACAGGTATTTTCGGTGGTGTACAGGTACTGAAGATTCTTATCAATATCATACGCAACAAGCTGGCATCCCTGCTCCTGGGCAAAGTGGGCATGGGTCTGTCGGCCGTGTACAGTAATATTGGTGAGCTGGTGAACTCGTCCACCAACCTGGGACTCTCGCTTTCTTCGGTGCGCAACATCAGCGACATGTACGAGCACAACAACGACGAGGAACTGTCGCACTACATCACGGTGGTTCGCACGTGGAGTTTCTGGACGGCACTACTGGGTGCCTTGCTCTGCCTGGCTTGTTCGCCCTTGCTGTGCAGGTTCTTCTTTGACGGCGATACCTCTCACATCCTGGACATCTGCCTGCTCTCGCTGATGGTGTTCTCCATCCCCATCGAGGCTGGCGAGTGCTCTATACTGAAAGGTATACGACAACTGAAGTGCCTCTCGGTGGTGGAGGTCTCGGCCGCCGTATGCACGCTGTTGTGCACCATCCCCCTGTACTACCTTATGGGAATGAGAGGCATCGTGCTGGCGCTGGTACTGTCTACATGGTCGATTGCGGGATGCCACCTCTTCTTTACTACGAAGTTCTACCCCTGGCGCATCAAACCCTTTAGCAAACAGGTGTTTAAGGAGGGTATCGGACTGGCAAAGCTGGGTATTCCGTATATGGTTGCAGCCATCTTTACGACGCTGTCTACATCGTTCGTGTTCGGCGTTCTGGAGGATGACGGTGAGATTGGTTTGTTCAAGGCTGGCTATAACCTGATGTTCACCTACGCGGGCATGGTATTCGTGGCTGTGGAGGCAGATTACTTCCCCCGTCTTTCGGCCATCAACAATGACAAGGTGAAGATGAATGCCGTCATCAACCAGCAGATTGACGTGTGCGTATTGCTCATGACTCCGCTGATCATCATCATGACGCTGTTCATGCCTCACATCATACGCATGCTCTATACCAATGAGTTCATCCCCATTGCTCCGATGGCGGTGTGTGCAATCTTCCACCTTTTCTTCAAGGCCATCACATTGCCCATTGCTTACCTGCCGTTGGCAAAGGGTAACAGTATGCTGTTCCTCTTGATGGAGTTTCTCTATGATGCGGCTTATGTGGCTTTGATCTATTTCGGTTACCATCTGGGTAACGACTACCTGCATTTTGAGTTTGACGGCATCTCTTCGGGTGCCCTGGTAGGTACGGGCATCGGACTGGGATTGGCTGGTCTGTTTGACTTCATCATCGTTTTCTTCGTGTACACTTGGCGTTACAAGTTCCGTTTCAGCGCCCGTACGCTTCGTCTTATCTCCCTGGAGTTTATCTGTGTCTGTGCCACGGTTCCCTTCTGCCTTGTTGGTGGCATGAAGGTGCTCAAGTACTCGTTTGGTCTCGTTGCACTGGCATTGTCCATCTATCTTGCATGGCGTCTTCTGTCACGCAACTCAGACTTCCTTGCCAAGGCTCTCCGCAAATTCAAACACTCTGACGGGTGCGACTGCTGTAAGTAAATACCCTCTCCGGATTATTTTTGAAGAATACAGGAAATACAGGAAAACTTCGGCGAATAAAAGTAAACTGATTTATCTCTCACATAGATCATAAGGACGCAAAGGCTTCGCTCAACGGACAGAGAAGAACACAAAACAAAGAAATTTATGATTAAATTCATGGGAAATTAATGGGAATTTATGTTCGCCGAAGGCATTTATTTTTTAACACGAATTTCCAGAAATTAATCACGAATTATCAAAAATTATTTTTCTCGGTGTTTCTTCGGGCGCGAAGGTTAAATCGAACCAAAAACGGTCAAAAACGATGTGACGTTGTTTCTCGCAAAGGCATCGCTCGTAAGGAAAAAGAAGAAATAGCCCCCTGCCTCCCCCGAAAAAAGGGGGGAGGGTTCATTTCATCGGGAGACTATTCTGTATCACTTGTCAAATGTCACAAAGTACTTTTCACTTTGCACTATTCACTTTTCACTTCGCGTAGCGATTGTTGTTCACAATCTTCTTTCCCTTGCTGATATACAGACCCTTGGGGAGGGACTGAGTGGTGCCATGAGAGACGATGGTGCCTTTGAGATCGTAGATCTCTGCAGGGGAGTTGGATGGGTCAACGAGGAGGTCGTCAAGAGAGGTGGGGATAGGGGTGGGAGTGCCAGTCTTGGTAATCTCAATGCCTGAGATCTGGGTATTGTCGGAACCTGAACCCTTGGTGATGGTGAGCATGTACTCGGCAGCTTCGTCGGTGGTGAACTCTACGACTGTCTGCTGATTGTCGGCCAGGTACTTGACATTGTTGATGATGGCTCTGCTGGTGGTCTTGAAGTATGGTGAGGTGTTCTTGCCCATCAGTTCGGAGAAGTTGCTCAGGGCACCCAGTCTGGTCAGTTTGACAGAGACATACTGTCCCTCTTCACCCAAAGCGGTGGTGAACTTAAGATAGTGTGTGCCGGGATTGAGCTGAATGGTGTGGTACACATTCTGTCCGGAAGTGGTATAACCACCTGACTCACCATATTTTACGAGGGTAGTGGTGCCGTAGTTGATCTTCCATCCGTGGTTACGGCCAATGGTATTGGCGGTGTTGATGTCTGCCTTGAACTCGATGTCGGTATTGCGCTCGTCGGAGAGACGGTACTTTTTGAGGAACTCCCACATAACCTGCTGTACATCCTTGCCGTCGATACTGCACCAGTTGTTGTGGCCCATACCCTTGTCGGAGGTCTTACTGCCTGTTCCAATCTGATAATATATATAAGGTGTGGTGCTGTCCTTGCCGTAGACGTACTTCTTGTATGTGGTATCGCCATCACCCCAGACATTGCACTTACCGCTTGTTGTCTGGTCGGGAGTATAACTGAAACCATTGCGACACAGCATGTTATCGACAATGGTGGGCATCAGTTCGTAGCGCACGAAGGAATCCTTTGTGCCGTGGACATGCATGAAGGGAACGGGGCGTGCTCCGTGATGGCGCAGGTGAACCTCGTTCATGGGCAGTCCGGAGATGGATGCAAAGGCTGCAATCTTATCGGAGAGTACATTGGATGTTGCGTAGGTCATCATACCGCCAACCGAGAAGCCTGCCATATAGATACGGTCGTTATCAATGCTGAAGGTCTTGTTCAGCGTGTCGATGATACTCTCGAAGTACCTGGTGTCCTCGTTTGCCTCGCCGGTTGCCAGCCAGGCACGTGCAGGATTGGGATTGAAGTGGGGGAACATACGTTCCTTGCCACGACCGTAGACCACGATGAAGTTATTGGCATCGGCCAGGGAGTTGAAGTTGAGGTTACCGGAATGGGTAGGCTGGTAGTCCTCGCTTCCGCCGTGAAGGGCAAATACCAAGGGCACGTTCTTGTAGGTTCCGGCATTGACTTTCTGGGGTACGTATAACCAGTAGTCGCGCTCTGAACCATCGTCTACAACTACCTTGCGTGTCTCGTCTATCTTCTTGGCTGTGGCCTTGTAACGGTCTTGTGCTTGTACGGGTGTTGAATCGTTGTCTGCCCACATGCTCTGTGCGCTCAACAGCATGGCACTCATGACCAGCAGTTTCTTGCAGAAGGGGAAACCACGGCGCACAATGCCTTTGTTTTGTTGATTGTTATTCATCATTCTATAATTTAGTATAGGTTAAAAAATGAGTCCAACTTTTATTGTTGGACTCATTGATATAGTGTAATTTAATAAATTACTTACTGCTCTTCTTTGCCTTCTTTGCCTTCTTGGTGGTCTTGGCAACTTCCTGAACAACAGGAGCGGGCTTCTCGATGTTGAAGTACTTCATCCATGCCTCAGCATAGCGCTTACCGATACCACGATAACCCTCGGCGTTGAAATGCAGGTGGTCGGGACCACAGGGCAGTTCAGCTGAGCTTACCCAGGTAGCGGTGGGGATGGTCTCCTGGATGGTCTGGATGATAGGATTCATGCCAGCACATACACCACCACAGTCTGCATTGACAACCTCGCCAGCGATGAGGGGAACATCCTTGGCGTTGAGGTGAAGGTCGTTGAGGAGGTCCTGGTAAACAACGTTAACCATTGCGGGCCAGCGCTTGTCGCCACTGTTACTGCAACCCTGGTGAAGGAGGATACCCTTGAACACTCCCTGGTGACTGGCACGAAGAGCACAGTCGAGAACGCGCATATAGGGAAGGTTATCATACTCCTTCATGATGTTCTGGAACCAACCTGCCTCCTTGGTAACGGTCTGAGGATCATAGCCCTTCATGAGGTGCTCAATCTTGCAACCACCAATGGCAACGTGGATGACACCAATCTTGATGCTGTCGGGAAGGTTCTCAACCAAGGTACGACCGAAATAGTCGGCAGGGGTAAGACCAGACTGTGCACGGCACAAGGGAGGTACTGCTGTGTACCACTGGAACTTCTTACGTCCCTCACCCTTATAACGACCGGTGTTAGCGGGGAAGTCAACTGCAGCCATCATCTGGAAGCGGTTGTTGTCCCATGCGTAGTCCTGCTCCTCGGGGGTAGCTGCACCTTCCATGTTTGACTGACCAATACAGATGAACAACCAGAAGTTGGGATCGGGCTTGGTACCAAACTGCTTACTCTGAGACAGGAAGTCCTCAGTCTTCTGAGCACCACCATACATCTCAATCTGTGCCTTAGCGCTCTGGCATGACAAGCCCATGGCTGCCAAGGCTACAAAGAAATATTTTTTAAGATTCATTGTGATTAGTGATTATACGAGAGACTCTCGTGATGGTCTTGATGGGAGTAAACGGGAGTTAGCGGGAGTTATCGCTTCGCTATGGGAGGTAACGGACGTTACATTTTGCTTCATGAAGGCCATTCCTGCATTATGCTTTTTGAAAGGCTATTCCGAAATGTGCATTATGCTTCATGAAAAGCATAACTATCGTACGCTACGTCGTGATAACGAGACATCCATTAACTCTTTCTAACTCTCGTTTACTACTGTAAATTAATGCAAACTTATGAATGGAGTATTACTTATTTACTACGGGCAACTTAGAGAGGAATTCCTTGATGGTCTCGTCAGAAGGAATGACGTCAGTCATCGTCTTGCTGTTGAATGCCTCGTAAGCGTAGAGGTCGAAGTAACCAGTACCAGTCAAACCGAATACAATGGTCTTCTCCTCACCAGTCTCCTTGCACTTGAGTGCCTCGTCGATGGCAACGCGGATAGCGTGGCTGCTCTCGGGAGCGGGAAGGATACCCTCAACGCGTGCAAACTGAGTAGCTGCATCGAATACCTGGGTCTGCTCTACGGCACGAGCCTCGAACAATCCGTCAGCATACAACTGAGAGAGGATGGTGCTCATACCGTGGAAACGCAAACCACCAGCGTGGTTAGCAGAAGGAATGAACTGGCTACCCAAGGTGTACATCTTTGCCAAGGGACAGATCATACCGGTGTCGCAGAAGTCGTAAGCAAACTTACCACGGGTGAAGCTGGGGCATGAAGCGGGCTCTACAGCGATAACCTTGTAGTCTGCCTCACCACGCAACATCTCACCGATGAAGGGAGAAACCAAACCACCGAGGTTAGAACCACCACCTGCGCAACCGATGATGATATCGGGCTTGATGTCGTACTTCTCGCATGCCTTCTTGGTCTCCAAACCGATGATGGTCTGGTGGAGCAATACCTGGTTCAATACCGAACCGAGAACATAACGGTATCCCTCCTGGGTTACTGCAGCTTCAACAGCCTCAGAGATAGCGCAACCCAAGCTACCGGTGGTGTCGGGATGCTCAGAGAGGATCTTGCGACCTACATTGGTGGTCATGCTGGGTGAGGGGGTGATTGAAGCACCATAGGTGCGCATAACCTCACGACGGAAGGGCTTCTGCTCGTATGAGCACTTCACCATGTAAACCTGGCAGTCGAGGTCGAAGTAAGAACATGCCATACTCAAGGCAGTACCCCACTGGCCAGCACCTGTCTCAGTAGTCACACCCTTCAGACCCTGCTTCTTAGCATAGTATGCCTGTGCAATGGCGCTGTTCAGCTTGTGGCTACCAGAGGTGTTGTTACCCTCGAACTTATAGTAGATCTTTGCGGGAGTACCCAAAGCCTTCTCAAGGAAGTATGCACGTACCAGGGGTGAAGGACGGTACATACGGTAGAACTTCTGGATATCCTCGGGGATGTCGAAGTAGGGAGTGTCGTTATCCAACTCCTGCTTGTTGAGCTCTGCACAGAAGATAGGATCGAGGTCCTGATGTGTCAAGGGCTGCAATGTGCCGGGGTTGAGTAGGGGAGCGGGCTTGTTCTTCATGTCTGCTCGCACGTTGTACCACTGGGTTGGGATCTCATCTTCCGAAAGATAGATCTTGTAAGGAATCTCTTGTTTCATAATATGATTGTTAGTTAAAAAATTAGTTTTCTTTTTTTAAGGGAGGGTGAGAGAGGAGAGGGGTTTTAGAGGGTGAGAGAGGAGTTTTTTTTAGAGTTGCACTCTAAACACAGGGGCTTAGCGCAATGCACACACTTATCTGTCTCTAAACTCTAAACTCTAAACTTTCATCTGTCTCTAAACTCTACACTCTAAACTCTAAACTCTAAACTTTCATCTGTCTCTAAACTCTACACCCTAAACTCTAAACTCTTCTGATTTACGCTTGCTTTGCCTGATGAACGGTAAGCTGGGGGAAGGGGAACTTGATGCCCTCGGCGTTGAAGGTCTTGTAGATGTTCTCATTCATATCGAAGAAGACACCCCAGTAGTTCTCGCTCTTTACCCACAAACGAACGGTGTAGTCAACGCTGCATTGAGAAAGGGCTGAAATGGCAACGAAAGGCTCCTTGCCACCATCCTTGAGGATACGCTCGTCCTTTGAAATAATCTGGAGAAGTACCTGCTTTACCTTGTCAACATCTGAACCGTACTCAACACTAATGCTGAGGTCGACACGACGATCGGGCTCCTTGCTGAAGTTGGTCATGTTACCGCTTGAGAGGGCTCCGTTGGGAAGGATGACCTCACGGTTGTCGACAGTAAGAATAATGGTATGCAGAATCTGGATCTCCTTAACGATACCGCTTTCGCCCTGTGCGCTGATGAAGTCACCTACGCGGAAGGGACGGAACAGCAAAAGCATCACACCACCGGCAAGGTTCTGCAGATTGCCCGACATAGCCATACCGACAGCCAAACCCAAGCTGGCAAGAAGTGCGGCGAAACTGGTGGTATCAACACCCAATGCATTGACAACGGCAATGATGAGCAGGGCTGTGAGCAGGATGTTGACAAGGCTCTTCAGGAAGGTCTGGATGGTAAGGTCTACCTTACGGCGGTCAAGAACGCGAGCCCAGAGCTTGTTTATCATCTTGATGACGAAACGTCCTACAAAATAAATGATGATGGCGATGATAAGACTCTTGCCACCTTCGATAGCAAAATCAATGGCCTTGTCTGCTAGTTTTGAGAAATCGAAATTAGAATTTGCAACATCCTTAATGATATTGGAAGACTGTTCTGCAGCATCTGCTGCCTGCATCGGTAATAGATGTAACATTTTTTAATGATATAATTTGGTTAAACGTTTATCATGTACATTTAAGTACAAAATTAAGCATTTTCTTACAAAAAATAGCATTTTGCAAGGAATAATTGATAAAATAAATGCTTTTTAACCTTATTTCATGGTTTTGCTATACGTCGATTTGCCTAATTACATGCAAAGAGCATACTAAACGAATGCTCTTTGCTGCCAGCGCTTGCTGTGCCATCGCCATACGAAGATGAGTCCGCGGATTCCCTCATCGAGAATGAGTGAACACCATACGCCGACGAGTCCCCAGCCCAAACCGATGCCGAAGAGCCATCCACAGCTTACGCCGACAATCCACATCACGGTGATGCCGACATAGAAGGGGAAGTTGACATCTCCAACGCTTCGTAAAACGGTGGTATAGAATATGTTGGATACCTTTCCAATCTCAACGGCAATATCTATGATGAGAATGGTGCTTCCTAAGGCTATAATCTCTGGATTATCAGTCAGTAACGATATGATCTGCTCACCGAAGCAGGCAAAGCTGACGCTCATGATAACCGATATGGCAAGGGCCAAGCGCAAAGAATACCATCCCAGTTTGTAACTGGCATGATAGCGGTGATTTCCAACAAGATGGCCAATCGTAATGCCGGATCCCTGGGCAATACAGATACTGAAGATATATACGAAGGTGACGGTGTTGACAACATACATGCGGGTTGCTAGTGCCTCGTTTCCCAGCATATTGATGAACGAGGTCAGTACCAACTGCTGTGCATTGTACGACATGTTTTCGCCTGCTGAAGGAAGTCCGATGCGTACAAGATTGTGCATCTCATGTCTCAACTCCCTAAATGGTGCCTTAAAGGCTTCCATCAACTTTCTATACGGAATATGTTTGGAAAAGAGGATGATAAACAATACTAATGTTGCTACACCACGAGAGATGACTGTTGCCGTTGCGGCACCTTCTACACCCATGGCAGGCATGCCCAGATTACCGAAGATAAGGGCATAGTTTCCGATGATATTCACTATGTTGACCAATATCACCACCATCATGGGGTACTTGGCTTTGTGGTCGGAACGGAGGGATGCTGAAATGGTTAGGTGAATGGCTTGGAAGAAGGCAAAGGCTCCTGCTAACTGCATGTAAGGCAGACCATAAGCCATCAGGTCGTCTTTCAGTCCCATCCAACCCAGTAGGGTAGAAGCACCTAACGAAAGGACCAGGGAGAGGATGATTCCGCTGACGATGTTGAGTAGAAGTGCCATGGCAGTAACCTGTTCCATCTTTCTGCGGTTGCCTGCACCAAGGTATTGTGAACACAGTACCGATGTTCCGATATTGATAATCTGGAATACCAAAAACGCAAAGGTTATCAATTGGTTAGCCACACCAACTGCAGCCACCGCATCATTGTCATAATGCGAAAGCATAAATGTGTCGGTAGCACCCATCATGGCTACCATCAACATTTCAATAAATATGGGAAGAGTTAATGCTCTTACATTTTTTCTAAGGTTCAGCCTATTTTGCTCCATAAAGCTCCATTAACAATCTTTCTTCTTTTTCAGGCTGCAAAATTACAACAATTTCTTCACATATTTATATTATTTGAAAGTTATTTGATTGCTTGGGCGCAAAATTGTGAGAAGGCAGTAAATAGAAGAAGATAGAGAATGATAGATAAGATAGTTGAAGATAGAAATATAAGCATAAATGTAATATATAGAAAATCGCGATTACGCTATTAAACATAATCGCGATTAGAATATATTTGATATGAATTTCTACATTAATGGTATAGTTCTACATATTACAATACTGCGGAGAATGAAGGAAATGCAGTAAAATACAGCAGAAAATGAAGGATGATGCTTATTTGTAATAAGTTATGGTACGAGTCATCTTATAATCTTCTTCGCCATTATCGTACTTGACAATACGCTCTGTCCAGTTTCCGTAGTCGTCAACCTTCTTGATGACGTATCTCAATGAGTATGACTGTGGTGCAAACTCACTATCTTCTTCCGTTTCTACATAGTCAATACGAATCAGATTGCCTTCATCGTCATAAAAGAACTTCTGTGTGGTGTTTGTGCCACAGTCGTAACTCTCCTGAGCGATAATTCTTAAGCCGTCCCACTTGTAGGTTTCACCTCTTTCCCAGCACAGTTTCTCGACAATCATGCCCTGCTTGTCGCGAACATAATAGTAATCTTCAACATCCTCTATGGTGTGCTTCTTGTAAATCTTGCTGTTTTGAGGATCAACAAAATGTCCCTCTTCATCGTAGTTTAGAGCCACTTCGTCATTTGCGTAGGTAACGCACTTAACAGGACCACGAAGCTGGAACAGACTCAAATCAGAAGTCTCGAGTACCTTATTATCCTTAGCCTCAGCATTTGCCTCAGTAGCAGACTCGTCAGCCTTTTGTTCGGTGTCAGGTTGCTCGTTTGTGGTATCGTTGTTTTTTGTCTCGCCCTTTGAGCAAGCCATCAACATGGTTGCCAATGCAAAAACAGAAAATGTTGTTGCTTTTTTCATAATGTGGTGTTTTTTAATTGATTAATAGTTTGCCAAGACAGGAGTCTTGTCTTCCGAGCACAAAATTATATATAAATTGTGACAATGCCAAATAATTTAAAATTTTACGATGCCAAAGAATAGATTTTTCTTTATTCAGCGCTTTTCAGAAATAAAATGATATGTATTTCAAATAAATATCGTATTTTTGCAAAGAGAAATCAACTATGAACAAATAATGTACCCATGAAAGTGGGCCAGTAATTCTATGTTACAGATATGAAAAAAAGTGATATAAACAGTCTGTTTGGCATTGGAAACGACTCTACGAGTGAATCAGAAGTCATTGAAGGTATTGTGCAAGGTGTCAATTTCCGTGGTCCTAAACTATGGATTTTGGTGATTGCCGTCTTTGTGGCATCTTTGGGTCTGAACACCAATTCGGCAGCCGTGATTATCGGTGCCATGCTGATATCGCCTTTAATGGGTCCCATCATTGGTATGGGTCTTGCATTGGGCATCTATGACTTTGACCTGTTGCGCAGAAGTTGGCGTAACTACATCATTGCCACCATCTTCAGCGTATTGACGGCAACGTTTTACTTCCTGATAACTCCTGTCAGCGAGGCACAGAGTGAGTTGCTGGCACGTACCTCCCCTACCATCTATGACGTGCTGATTGCCTTGTGTGGTGGTTTGGCTGGTATCATTGCCTTGGGAAGTCGAAGCCAAAGAACGGGTAACGTCATACCTGGCGTGGCTATTGCAACAGCGTTGATGCCCCCCTTGTGTACCGTAGGATTCGGTCTTGCCACCACGAATTGGTCGTATGCTGCGGGAGCTATGTTCCTATTCATCATCAACACCATCTTCATTGCATTGACCACCTTGATAGGTTCCGTGTTTATCATGAAGTTCAAGAAGAGGACCTTCATTGACGAGGCAAAGGAAAAGCGCGTAAAACGATCTATCTTTTGTATTGTGGTTATGACCATTGCTCCGGCGGTGTTCCTGACCATCGGAATGGTAAGGGAAAACAATTTCGAACTGCGCGTCAAAAAGTTTATACAGAACGAGATAAACTTCCCCTCAGCACATGTCATTTCGCATTCTGAGGACTTCAAGAACCAGTCGTTCAGCGTTGTGCTGATTGGTAGCGAGGTAGACTCCGTATCATTGAAGAAGGTGGAAGACAGACTGAAGATATACAATCTGGAAGATGTGAAGATGAATGTTATCCAGGGCAAATACACCACAGAGACCAATCATCTTCGTGACATGCTGAAGAATGACAATAACGAGCGTCACAAGACAGAAACCATCATTGCGCAGCAACAACAGCAGATTGAAGAGATGGAAAAGTTGCTGAAGACCTACCACAGCACGGGTAATCTGGCTCCCAAACTGTTGGATGAGATGAAAGTGTTACTTCCTGATTTGGAAAGTATTACCATGTCGCGTGGAACAACTGCTCTAACAGATAGTACATACAATACTGTCGTTGCCATTGTCAAGACTTCGGTACGCATAGATGAGAATGAACAGGAGCGTATGAAGGAATGGATACGCCACCGTACAAGCGAATCGAACATCAAGGTGGTGTTTGAGATGCCCAATAAGGAAACGAAGAAGAAGAAGAAGTAGTGGAAACATCGCAGATGGTGTTGCTCTTCTTAATGAGCATCGGTGCCGCCTTTGTGCAGAGGGTATCTGGCTTTGGATTCGGCATCTTTATCATGACGGCACTACCCTACCTCATGCCTTCATACGGTGAGGCAACTACCCTATCGGGCTTGCTTGCCAGTGTAACCTCTGCCATTATTGTCTTTAAGCAATACAAGCATCTTGTATGGCGAAAACTCATTGGCATTCTTAGCGTGTTCCTCGTTGTATCGTTCGTTGCCATCCACTTTGTGAGTTCTGCTGGCGACGGTTTGCTGAAAATCATCCTTGGTGTAGCGCTCATCCTCTCCAGCGCATGGTTTTTCTTCTTTGCTGGAAAGGTGCGCATCCGTCCTACACGCGTGATACAAACGTTTCTGGGTACCCTTTCGGGCATGATGGGAGGTCTGTTTGGCATGCAGGGTCCTCCCGCCGTACTCTATTTCGTGGAAACGACGGATACAAAGGAGGAATACATGGTGACAGCCCAGATGTATTTTCTTGTGGGTAATTTCATGATGACAGGATACCGTGCCTACTATGGATTCCTGACAAGTGCAGTAGGCTATGGTTGGCTGGTGGGTATTGCCGGGGTTCTGATTGGTACAACAATAGGAGCCTGGGCATTCAGATTTCTCTCGTTACCCAAGCTCCGTATCATTATTTACCTTTATATGGCCGTCAGTGGCGTTGTCTGCTTACTTTGACTTCTTGAAGTATTTAACAACCTGATCGGCAATGGATTTCATACCTGCAACCGAGGGGTGACCTGCCTGCTTGTCAACATCCTGCAACTCAAGAAGAGGAATGTCATAGTGCTTGCAGATGGTGCGTACACTCTCGTTGATAGACTCTTTCAACTCGGAATTAAGCATGAAGAGCACCTTTGCCTTGGGATACTGAGTGCGAAGACCGTAGCATAACTTTGCCATGGCAGGACGGAAACTGAAGAGTTCTTCCTTTGTCCACTCACCATACTTATACTCACCGATGGGAGCACCGCACCAACTGTCGTTGGTTGCAGCACAGACAAGGATGATATCGGGTTCACCAAGGTTGGGAAGACGAGTGATGAAGGCACGGGGGGTGTAGTCTGCCTTGCCGTAACCGGTGCAACAAACCGTACTGCCACTGTAAGCATTAACGCGGTCAACCTTCCAGCCCATGCGTTCCTTTACCTGCCACCACCAGGTTTCCTCAACCTTGCGCACATCATTGTTCTTCTGTGAACGTGGAGGAGCAAAATACCATACTTCGTTGGTGTCGGGAGTAAGGTAACCCTCGAAAGTAGAATAACTATCACCAAAAATAGTAACACGAAGACTATCACGGTCTGCAGCCTTGGATACAGCAGGCAACAGCAGGATAAGAAGCAGTAAATACTTGATGTTTTTCATTTTATATAGTTTTATTGATTTTTCACTTTTTACTCTTTCTGTTTTTATTTTATTCTATTTTATTTCTTTTCTTACTTTTTATTTCTCTTTTACTTTCTCTTTTACTTTCTCTTTCTATTAATTTATTCCAATAATCCTTATTCCGGTATTAATTCCTATAATCCTTTCCTTAATCTGTATCTAAAACCAAGATTATTTCTCTTTTAGATACATGTCATTGGCCTTGCTGTCAAGGTAAAGGATGGCAGGATCAGAACCTTCAACGGAATGGAGCAGAATGAGTCCCTTTTCGTTCTTCCACAACTCACCACGGTCAGTAAGAACATATTGACCGTTCTTGGCAGAAAGAGAATCAACAAGGGCATCGTGATTAACGAACTTTGGCATTACCTGCACCTTGTAGACGGTTTTTGACTTCTTGGAATAGTACGCCTGGAAATAGGTATCGTATCCGAATACAAAACCATGGTAGATGAAATACATGTCACCACCCATCTTTCTTTTCAGTTCGAAACGAGGTCTGAGACGCTGGGTAAATGTATCAATGTCGCATCCCATTTCCACATTCTGGAAAGTCATGTGACCTATGGTGTCGTTTTGTGAAACGGTATTTGTTGCGCTTTGTGCATATAATGATGATGACAACAAAACTGTAGACAAAAACAGGAAGAAACGTTTTTTCATATTGGATAGTTTTTTAACATTAGTGCCACAAAGATACACCTTATTTATTATAAATATGCGTGTAGTAGTAGTTTTTTGCATATTTTAAAGTCATTTTGTGCAGTTTTTGCTCAAAAAAGAGTAATTTTGCAACATCAAACAAAATGATGAAAACGAAAATGACAAAATTAAAAACTATTGTTTGTCTTTGTGCAATGATGTTTAGTGTAAACATGTTTGCCGAGAATGAGACATCAAATGAGGTGGAAGAGAAGGATAACACCCTTGAAGCGCCTGAAAGTGTATGCAATGACGAAGCATTTACTGACGGCAATTACTGGACACTTCAGGAAGCATTTATGCCTTCAAAAGATAAAGAATGGAAACGCGATGCGGCGGTTACGACTCCTAAATTCGGTGGATATATTATTGGATCATATAAGTTTGATGATTCAAACGATCAGACCAAAGGTGATGGTTTCGGTCTGCGACTGATCCGTTTGTATGTTGACGGTACTGTTTTCAAGGATTTCAAATACCGTTTGCAGATGGAGGTCAACAATACTCCTCATGTAAAGGACGCCACCATTGAGTGGGTGCATTACAAGGGTTTCCAGGTCAAGGTGGGACAGTTCAAGCGTTGCTTTACTTTTGAGAATCCCTACAATCCCTGGAATGTAGGTTTTGGTGACTACTCACAGTTGGTTAAGAAACTTGCTGGTATGGGAGACCGTTGTGGTGAGGCTTCAGTAGGTGGCCGTGATTTGGGTCTTCAGTTCCAGGGTAACCTGTTCAAGGCCAAGAGTGACGGTCACTATCAGTTGCAGTACCAATTAGGTGTTTTCAACGGCCAGGGCATCAACACCAAGGACCTCAACAAGCAGAAGGACTTTATTGGCAACATACAATGGACACCTATCAAGAACCTTACGTTGGGTGCTTTTGGCTGGACAGGAAAGTGGTACAGTTCTGACAAGAAGATCAACCTGGACCGTAAGCGCTATGCCTTCAGCGTGAAGTACGAGGACGACAAGAGTGGATGGAGTGCCCGTGCCGAGTATGCACATTCAACAGGCAGAAAGGCAAGTGACTGGGATGCCGTTAACCAATGCTGGAATGCCAATGCACAGAATGAAGACCTGCACAACGGCAACAAGGCCGATGCATGGTATGTTGCCGTAGGTGTTCCCGTATGGCGTTGGATTAAGTGCTATGCCAAGTATGATGCCTATCGTGACTATGCTACCAACTCGACCATGCATAGCATATACAGTGTAAGTTGCAACCTTCAGCCCCACAACAATCTGATGCTTCAGTTGCAGTATAACTACAACGATGACAAGACGGCTTCGGCACCCAAGCGTCATTACAACCAGCTCTGGGCACAAATGTACATACGATTCTAATCTACAACATAAAACCTGATTTCCCATGAAATATCTTCTTGCGATTGTGGCCATGTTGCTTTGTACGGTCAAAGGAATGGCACAGGACTTTAAGGCTTTTCGCGGTAATATTAGTAATAGTTACAACTATTGGTTCTATGACCCGCAAACTACGCCAGACCCCAATGCACATTTCCCCTTGCTCATCTTCCTGCACGGCAAGAGTCTGAGTGGAAATGACCTCAACAAGGTAAAGAAATACGGTCCCATCAATGCCGTTGCCAAGGGCAGAATCATTGACAGTTACATCATGGCTCCGCAGAACCCGAAGGGTCCCTGGGATCCTGAGAAGATATGGAAGATTGTGGAATGGGCGAAGGAGAACTATTCCGTAGATACCACTCGCATCTATGTTTATGGTATGAGTCTGGGAGGATACGGAACCATTGACCTTGCAGCACGCTATCCCGATAAGATTGCTGCAGCCATGGCCATGTGTGGTGGTGCTACTGCCAAAAACCTGTCCGGACTGAATAAACTTCCATTATGGATTATACACGGAACAGCAGATAAGGCTGTGCGTGTAGATGCATCAGACCGAGTTGTCAAAGCCATTAAAGACACGGGTGATTCAAGTCGTCTTATCTACTCACGTATGCCTGGTGTAGACCATGGACGATTGGCAAGAGTCTTCTATCTGACACTCCCCTACGACTGGCTTTTCAGTCATTCCATCAATGACCCCAATCGCGAGTGCAACAAATCATTCATCCTTACCAATGAGATGATGAATAATGCCTATAATGACATCAGAAATATTGAACCAGAAGTAGAACCCTGATAGGGATTTTACGAATACATAAAATATGCCCTGGGTACTGGATACCAAGGGCATATTTGTTTTTTCAAGTAAAAGAGGTATCTTACAGGACTCTTACTTCGTCTACACCATTGATGCCATAGATGTGCTTCTGAGCGTTAATCATCTCGCCAACGGAGTGGACATAGAAATTGATGGTACAAGTAACCAATTCGTCAACAGTTGTGGTTGTCAGTGAGTCGATGTTCAGACCGAGGTTGTTACTGATATGCTCTATCAAGTCTACCAAGAGATGGTGACGGTCGATAGCCCTGATGAGGAAAGACACCGGGTAACTGATATCGTTTCTCTCGGGCAAATCGGCAGGCATGACGTTGTCGCCATACTTTGACGCCATGAGAATGGCTTGCGGACAGCTTCTGCGATGAATCAGCACTCCCCCATTCTCATCCTTGATGGCAATGAGATCGCCACCGGGCAAGGGTTTGCAGATGGGGCATAATTCGTGTTCGTTGCATTTCTGCTTGTCAAGCCAATTCTTGATAGCAGTCTTGGCAACGTAGGTAGATACATGATCCAGCCAATCGGCCTTGGGATGTGAATCATTATCAAAGTGCACATCCACGCAATCACCTCTTTTCAATACAGTCTTGATAGATGCCAGTTTGCCGTTGATGTGAGCATATCTGGCATGCAGACCGTATTCAACGCTCGTCTTGAAGGCAAAGTCGATGGCTGTACTTCCCTGGGGCAGGATAACACTTCTTCCGTTTGGATTGAACACCAGAACATCATCATAATATAAAGAGGTGGAGATCTCCTCCAGGAGGTTTTCCTCATGACCTTGCTTGGCAATATCTCTCAATACGCTACGGAAACGCTTTATCCAATCGCCGATGTTATCGCCGATCTCAGCCATGCATCCCACCTTACTGGTCTCAACCATACGACGGGAGCAGATCTGTATGTCTTCCCACACACCGCTCTGACTCAAAAGCATCAGTCTGATACAACGGTATGAGTTCTCCTTTGCCTGGTCAATAAGGTTCTGGAAACTGCCTGGCTTCTCCTTGAAATAGTCCGTCAACGTAGAGTAAATCTTAACGCATACACTCTTCTCACTCAATGGCATACGGCATTTTGTGTAAGTGATACGTACATAGTATCTGTTGTCAACATGATGGAAGTCTGACTCCTGCTGTTGCATGCGTCTATATATAGAATATGGACGACGGTAGTAGACTTCGACCTTGGCCTCGATGCCTACGTTTTGCAGGATATACTCTATGCGGTTGGTAAAGGCTTTCAGGCGTTCTCTATTGTCTTTTGCATCCTGCTCAATCCACTGTTCCAGGTCATTGTATTGCTGTTCGCAACGGTATTTGAAACTGAGATTCTCCAGGTCGCTCTTAACGTCGATAAGTCCTAAACGGTTGGCCAGTGGAGCATAGAAAGAGTCCGTTTCACCGGCAATCTTCATCTGCTTATCGGCACGCATACTGCCCAAGGTACGCATATTATGCAGACGGTCGGCAATCTTCACCATCAAGGCACGGATGTCATAGTGCAGGGAGTTGAGCAATTGTCGGTAGTTGTCTACCTGCTTGGTGGTATCGTAGTGATCCTTCTTCTTCTTGGTGACTACATCGACAAGAAATGCCACATCGTCGCCAAAGCGCAGACGTATATCCTCGAGCGTATAATCGGTATCTTCAACCACATCGTGCAGGAAGGCAGTTATTACGCAATTGGCATCCAGACGCATCTCTTCAGCCGCGATAAGGGCAACAGCAATGGGATGTATGATGTAGGGTTCGCCAGTCTTACGACGCTGTTCCTTGTGAGCCTCGTTAGCAAGATTAAAAGCATCGTGAATACGAGCCATCTCTTTTTCGCTGCATCTACTTTGCATGGCAGCAAACACTTTTTCTACTCTTTCCTGGATGTCGTACATATAAAATACAGATAAACTATTTCAGTTATGATTGTGCACTTTTTTGAGTACAAATATTGACCTTTTCAAATGTTTCAATAGACCTTCAACGCAAAATTACAAAATAATGTTAAACATTGTTGCACAAACAAAGTATTTTTTTTATCTTTGCCATGAAAATAGTGTATTTAGAGTGAATAATAGATAGAATAATTCAATCAATATTGTTATAAGCTCTTTAGCACCGAAACTTGTAATATAAATCTTAAATACGTCATATCATGGCAAGTAACAAAACAAAAGTAATCCATTTGGAACTGGATGGACAACATTACTATTTCGGCTCTCCCAAAGCAATGTTCGACACAATTGGAGAAGAAAAGTTAGGTATGAAGTACAATTCATTCCACAGCAACATCTCGCTCAAACCTGGTGATGTGTACACCAACCGTCGTCGCGGATACATTGTTCGCGTAGGCTGGTTGGGTCAGGCAAAGACCAACCGTAGCAATCGCTGGCAGGAAATCATCAATGAGGGTATTGCCAATGCCTTGAACATGCAGAATGCCAAGCAGGAGCAGGTCGTTGCAGAAGAACCCGTTGTACAGGCACCTGCAGAACCCGTTGTACAGGCACCCGCAGAACCCGCTACAGAGCAGACTGTAGAGCCCGTGGCACACAAGCCCCGCAAGAAGAAGGGAGATGTTCCCGAGCAACTCACCTTGTTTTAGTTAAACCAGCAAGTTTAGTGTATATACCAAAAACGGTCAAGAAAGATTGATGATTGATTATAAAAGATTCATTTTTATTGACCGTTTTTGCGTCATTTATATACCCGTAGTCACTTAGTTTCTCAGACTGCAAATGTAGTTGGCGTAGGACATGAACAAGCGCCAGAAAAGCAAAGTGGCAATAACATGATAGTAAGCGTGTACGGCAATGTCGTCCATCAGACAAATGACGGATGAACCTATGCCCAGTAGAATCAGCAGTATAAGGCTGAATGTCAGGAAGGCAGAGAATTTGTCAACATTCTCAACCGTTGACTCTGTCAGCATGGCACGCTCCTTGTTATACACGCGACTGAAACATACGGCTATATCCACAATGGCATAGAGGAGAACAACTCCACTGAGAATCTGAAGTACCAGACTGATGGTTCCGTACACACAGAGCGATGCCAACCATACCGAACCGCCACAAACCAGCCAGAGGGCAATGAAGCGGATGATGCGCCCTTTACTGCGGTAATTAGGGTCAAGCAAGGGGATATAGGTTAATGCCAGCAGAATGGCAACAAGAAAGTATGCTGAGATATCTAATGCTATGGCAACAGAAGGGGAAAACAGGCGGAAACGGAAGTGGTAATGCAGAAATGCATTGGCAGACAGCACCAAAAAGGCCAGTGCCATGTTTCGGCGAGAGTATCTTAAGGTGATATTGTTTTTGAAAGATTCCGAACGTAATCCCATAATTGTCAAGCTCAAAGTGGCCATGACAATACCCATCAGCAATACTGCATTCACATAAAAAGTCTCATTCTCCATCATAATAGTATATTTTCTTTGTGCAAAATTACTACATTTTCAAATAACCAACAAAAAAAAGGGCATAAGACAATGATAAAACTCAAATATTTCTTGCTTGCTATTGGTTTCTTGGGAGTAACAAGTCCCTATAAGGCTGTTTCCAAGACAAAATCATCTGTTTCGAGTAACAAGAAATGGAGACGTATTGCCAATGTGTCACCCATCGATGTGAAATGCCCTCAGGGAACTGCACCGCTCCTGCCCTACCAGGTCCTGGTAACCTATAATGACGGAAAGCAGGAATGGAGACAGACCCGTTGGACAAACACTTCTACCAGCACAGAAAGAAGTCAGGCTGACTTCCCCTGTGGCAAGCAATATACAGTGACGGGATTTATCATTGGCGATAACACAACCGAACAAGGCTACCCTATCGTGGCACACGTAACGGTGGTGAATCATGCTCCGTCCGTTCCACAGCATCCCATTGCCCAGCCATTGCCATTGTCCGACGTGCGCTTGCTATCTGAAAACCGTCTGACTCATAACCGACAACTCGATGTGGATGCCCTGCTCCGTATCGACTACAAGCAAATGCTCTATAACTACCGTGACACCTATGGATTGCCGACAGAAGGCTACCCCGTTGCCGATGGTTGGGACTCTCCCACTACCAAACTGAAAGGTCATGGCACAGGACATTATCTCTCGGTATTGGCATTTGCGTATGCCACGGAACCTGCTTCAAGTAATGGTCATAAAGCACAGTTGCTTAACATAATACGAAATATGGTTAATGCAATGCGCGAATGCCAGGAGCGCACCTTCGTTTACGATGAGACCCTTGGTCGCTATCGAGAAGCACGCGATTATGCTCCGGAAGAAGAACTGACGAAGATGAATGGCAAATGGAGTGACTTTGACCGTTACAAGAAGGATTACGAGCATTACGGATATGGATATATGAATGCCATTCCGCCAGCACACCCTGCCCTCATTGAGTGCTATCGTGCCTATAACAACGAGGATTGGGTATGGGCCCCCTACTATACCATTCACAAGCAGTTGGCAGGACTTATCGACATTGCCAACAATGTTGATGACAAGGATGTGGCAGACAAGGCGCTACTCATTGCCAAGGACATGGGACTATGGGTGTGGAACCGTCTGCACTACCGTACCTATGTAAACAGTAAGGGTACGCAACAGGAACGACGCTCAAAGCCTGGCAACCGTTATGAGATGTGGAACATGTACATTGCCGGTGAGGTGGGCGGAATGCAAGAGTCACTGGCTCGTCTCAGTACGATGGTTAACAGCAAAGAGGACAAGTCCCGTCTGTATGAGGCATCCACCTATTTTGAGTCTCCGGCATTCTTCGAACCACTTTCACGCAACATCGACGAAGTACGTACAAGGCATGCCAATCAGCACATCCCCATGATAACGGGTGCCTTGCAGTCTTATCAGGCAAGAGGTAATACCTATTTTTATAATATAGCGAATAACTTCTGGAACATGATTCAATGCCGATACACTTATGCTACTGGCGGTGTCGGCAACGGAGAGATGTTCCGACAACCCTATTCGCAAATGGTATCGATGAATACTAACGTGATGAGTTGGAATCATCAGACACACCCCAATCCCGACCTCAACGAGACATGTTGTGCGTATAACCTGGCAAAACTCACCAAGGACCTGAATGCCTACAATCCTGACGACGCCCGCTACATGGACTACTATGAAAGGGTATTGATGAATCAGATTGTCGGATCGCTCAATCCTGACCACTATGCCTGTACCTACCAGTATGCCGTGGGCATGAATGCACAGAAACCATTTGGCAATGAAACACCACAGTCATCTTGCTGTGGAGGAACGGGTGCAGAGAATCATGTCAAGTACCAGGAAGCCACGTACTATGTCAATGACAGTACGGTATGGATTACGCAATACATGCCCACCGAAGCCCTGTGGCGCGACAAGGGTGTAAGTATCACGCAATCATGTCAATGGCCTGCCAATAATGTAACCATCAAGATACATAAGACCCATCCGGACAAAGCATCGCGCTTTGCCATCAAACTGCGCATCCCCTATTGGGCAACATCCTTTAATTATGTCAGTATCAACGGAAAAACGGTAGCACGCAATGCGTTTTCTCTCGACACAAAGAAGAAAAAGAAGAAGGCTCAGACTATTGACACGCTCGTTCCTTGCTCTTATTACAAGATACCGAGCCGTGAATGGCAGGAAGGAGACGTCATTACCTTGCATCTAAGTTATACTCAACACATCGATTTCGGTCCCGACAAGATGGACGTTGGTGCCGTTGAGGGTAATGCCAGCAAGAGTTTTTCGCCTGCCTGGTTGGGTGCCTTGATGTACGGCCCGTTGGTGATGACCACACAAAACGTAACCTCGTGGGATGATGCCGATTTCAACATCCTTCCTTCATTGGAGAACATGTCGAAATATAATGGTTCTGAAACCGATGGCACAGGAGGTCCGTTATATGAGATGACACTCTATGATTACCAAAACGTCCCCTCTTTCTATGACCAACCCGCACCCAAGACTGCCATCTTCTCGCCGGACTATTACCAGACGGGGCGTTCAACTCATTATCTGCGTCTTAACGTCATGGGGTCTTCTGCCTCAGATGAGAAGGAGCAAACGGCCATCAGTCTTGATATGCTGAATGTGGCTCTTGAAACCTCACAGCAAAGAAAGGCTGAACAGGAAGCGTGGGAAGCACTTGCCGTCAAGGTGCCCGAGCACAGTCCCTGGGCTCCTCATGGTTATGCGCGATTCATGACTGAGATGCAACAAGCCCTTGCAACGGCAAACAACAAGCACGCTTCGGCAAGTGAAATATCTCAGGCAGTATCAAGACTCAATGCCATCATCAACTCCATGCGTCCCGGTAACCTTGCTGAAACCGAAGACCTTGCCGAACTGCTTTCTCTTCTTTCTGACGCAAAAAGCAAGGCGGACAAGTCTGCATCGTTAAGGGATGCCATCCAGTATGCAGAGATGGTTGTGAAGTATGTCAACGACGGAAGCGGAACGAAAGACATGATTGACAAAGCCGTTATGACTTTAAAGAAGTAGTAGAATTTTTGGGAGTTAGAGAAGTTAAAGACGTTACAGGAGTTAAAGACGATACATTTGGCATCTTGATTTCCTTGTAGCATCTTGGTAGTTAGAGGTATTTGAGGAGTCAAGTAGTTAGAGAAGTTAAAGAAGAATGTAGTAATAAAATAGATGAATATGAGAAAAATATTCTTAATTGTATTTTCAATATTGTCGCTTTCCACATCGGCAAAGAGCATTGTCTTCACGCTAAACGATAAGGTGGGAACGCGTGTCTATGTACGCATCGACACCGACGAAGCACCCAAGATGGTCATGAACGGAGATGGTACTTTCACACTCAACGGTAACGAGTATGCATTCTCCAACATCAAGTGTTTCGAGGTTAGCAAGACAGACTATTCGGGCGAGAAGAACACCATCGACGCAATAGATACCATGGAACAGGCTCCGCAAATGTGCCTGCAAAACGGTTGCGTTATCCTGGGAAGCGAACGCCAGCGTGTCAGTATCTATACCCTCGACGGCAAACTGTTACAGACACTTCATAACGTAAAGAGTATCAGCATAGAAAGCCTTCCTAAAGGTGTTAGTGTGATTAGTGATGGAGTTTCCACCTTAAAGATTCAAAGATGATGAAAATGAAACAGATAAAGGAGAAGGCGCTGTTGACAGGCACTCTCCTACTAACTCTTTTCAACGGTGCCAAGGCACAAAGCACACGTCCCGACACGCTTTGGATAAAGTATGACAACCGTTTTACTGCCAATAAGATATATCCCATTTCTGTTTACGACACCATTGAGTTCGGTGCTACCAAGTTGACACTTCGCAAACCCAATGCAGAAAGCGGTGTAAAGTCGATTGGCTATCCCACCACCTCCGCTCCTGGCGTTTTCATGTTCACAAACCCAGGTCGATATCTTTACAAACCCTCATCCATGAACTGTGACTTCACCAAGAGTAGCAGTCAATGGTGCTTTGAACGCTCACAAGAGAGCGAACACTTCGTGGTTTTCTGGGAGGATGGCGTTACATTCGACAAGAACTACATTCTTGAACGTGCAGAACGTGCATGGGATGTCTATGTCAACCGACTCGGTTTCATCAGCCCCGGAAATAGCAAGGGAACCGACAACTACAAGATTATCATGCGTATGTACAAGACTGGCGACTGGGTAGCCAGTGGCAGTGGCGAGGATAATGCGGTCGGTACCCTCAACCTTTCAAAGTCTGCCTATCAGGCACGAGGCGGACATACCGTTGCTCACGAGGTAGGACACACCTTCCAATACCTCACCGGCGTTGACAATGCCTCAAAGGGTATGGGTGGTTTCGGTTGGGGATTCGCTTCAGACGGTTCGGGCGACAACTGCTTCTGGGAGGACTGCGCCAACTGGCAAGGCTATAAGGTATATCCCGAAAGACAGTTCTCTGATGGCGAATACTTTGAAGCATACATGAATACGTGTCATCTCAACATGCTTCACGAAGATGCACGTTACAATAACTGTTATTATCAGGACTACCTTTGCCAGGTCTATGGACAGGACTTCATCGGACGTATCTGGCGTGAGTGCAAGCGTCCCGAGGATCCTGTAGATGCCATCCGTCGTCTGCAGAACCTCAGTCAGGATGATTTCTCAAAACTCATGTATGAATGCTTTGCCCACATGTGTACCTGGGACATCAATGAGGTTCGTCAATATGCCCAGCATCGCATTGGCGCTCACCCCTACCGTCTTCAAACCAAGACGATTGACGGAGAAGAATGGTTTCAACCCAGCGTGGACTATTGTCTACAGAACTACGGATACAATATCACCGAACTGAAAGTGCCTTCGCAAGGTACAAGCATCAAAGTCAACTTCAAGGGATTGGCAGGCGAGTCTGGCTATAAAACCGTAAACAAGTCGCGTGCCGGTTGGCGTTGGGGACTTGTCACGCTTATGCAGGACGGTACCACACAATATGGTGATATGCAGAGCGATACCGAAGCCTCCATCAACTACGTCATTCCCGAAGGTGCCAAGCGCATGTGGCTTGTCGTCATGGGTGCGCCCACCATGTGGTGGCATCATCTATGGGACAGATACAACGAAGCACCCGCTACCAACAACGAGCAATGGCCTTATCGTGTAAGTTTTGAGGGTACGCGTCCTTCGGCATCGAAACGAGTATTCACCTCCGAAGATTTCCCCGAAGACTACGAGCGTCGTGACACAACCGTAACCGTTGAAGCCACCCTGGCACGTGCCAACGATTACTCTGCCGTTTATGTACAGTACGACACCGATGCCATCAGCGAAGCACTTGGCATAACCACAGAACAGTTGCATTCACTCAAATGCAATGCATCGGCCAACCCACGTTTTGTTGCCATTAGCAGTAACGGAAGCGTTACCAGTTCTACGACAACGTCAACATCAAGTGCCACAGTTCTTGGTCATTGGTTCAACACCTCCGGCAATGTATGTGGATACGACAACAGCGCTGCTTTGTATGCAGAACTCTCAACAAAGGACTATCAATGCAAGGTAGGTCAGTATCCCAACCGTCTTACCGCAGGCAAGACCTACACCATCAAGCAAGCCGTCTACTACAAAGTGGGTACCAAAACCTATAAAGCCACCATTGTTGTTAAACTGAAGGTGGTATAGAATCGCTTCCCATATATATTTGAGTTTCAATAAGATAAAACTAACGTCCGTTAACTCCTGTTTACTTCCGTTAGTCCTTCTTCTGCCCTACGAGCGAAGTGTCACCCCTGCGGGGATGTCTAGCGCGTGTAACGTGTGACAAGTGTGACAGAATGCTTCCGAGGAACTTAGCCCTCCCCCTTTTGGGGGGGAGATGGAGGGGGGCTTTTAACCAATTACGTTGAACTTGGCGAAGCGAAGAAGCAACTGTTTGCGACCCACATTGTCAAACTCAACAAGGGCTTTGGTATCAAGACCAGAACCCTCGATACTGATTACCTTGCCACGTCCAAAACGGGAATGCTCTATGATGCAACCAACGGCAAGAGCACCAGAAGCAGAGTTCTGTGCCGACTGAGCAGGACCTGACGAGTGGTTGGATGGCGTTGAAGATGGAGGCGTTGGAATAGAACCTACACGACGTAGCGTCTTTCCCCATAATGAGGGAGGAATGGCAGACGCTCCACCAACTGGACCACCGGTCTTAGAGGCAGAACTTGATGATGATGAGTTACCGCCAGAATATCCTGAAGATGAGTTGTTTCCGGAATCTGAGTATCCTGAAGATGGGTTATTTCCAGAACCTGAGTATCTTGAAGGCGATGCATTGTTTCCGGAACCCGAGTATCTTGAAGATGATGCGTTGCTTCCAGCATATCTTGATGATGAATTACCGCCATTCGAACCGAAAAGGCTTGATGAGGAACTGTTTCGGCTTGAAGAATCATTTCTGGTAAACGAACCAAACGAGGGATTGCGTGATCCGAAAGAGGAACCAAACAACGAACTACCTGAAGACGAAGCACTTGAATCACTCGAGATGTATTGACTGTCAATCTCTTTAAGGAAACGGCTCGGAGACGACATCTCTGTCTTTCCGTATCTGAAACGACTTTTTGCCGTAGACAGGTAGAGTTGCTCTTCGGCACGCGTCATGGCAACATACATCAAGCGACGCTCCTCTTCCAGTCCGCGAATACCCTCATCCATAGCCATACGACTTGGGAAGAGTTCTTCCTCCAAACCAACGACGAAAACAATACGGAACTCCAGTCCCTTGGCACTATGAATGGTCATCAAGGTAACCTTGTCATTGGCATCCTGTCCGTCAGAGTCCTTGTCGTCACTATCAAGGTCACTCACGAGCGAAACCTCCTGAAGGTAGTCTGCCAACTTGAATTCACTACCCTCCTCCTGGCGTTCCTGTACAAATGCCGCAATGCCATCGAGCAACTCTTGCAGGTTCTCCTGTCGAGTCACATCCTCGGGTTCATGACCACTGTTGATGTCTGCCGTGACACCAGCCTCGTTAACAATTTTCTTTGCCAAGGTATAGGCATCATCCGTTTCCACGCAGGCATGGAAGCCCATGATCATCTCAGCAAACTTGGTCAGTTTGCCAAGTGTCCCCTTGTTGACATCCAGTTGCGCACTCTCTGGCGACATGATAACCTGCCAGGGACTGACACTATACATTGTAGCACTATGCAGCACCTTCATCAGGGTTGTATCTCCAATGCCACGCGCCGGGTAATTGATGACACGCTTCAATGCCTCCTCGTCACGAGGATTGAGAGCCAACCTCAGATATGCGATGACATCCTTGATTTCCTTGCGCTGGTAGAACGACATTCCACCATAGATATGATAAGGAATGGAGATCTTTCGCAAGGCGTCCTCTAAACTACGGCTTTGCGAATTAGTGCGATACAGAATGGCAATGTCACTATAATCGTAATGATCGCGTTGATGGAGTGACTGAATGCGATGACTCACAACGATAGACTCCTCGAAGTCACTCTGCACGTTAAAGAGACGAATCTGCTTGCCTTCAATCTTCTCGCTATACGACTCCTTGCGAATCTGTCCACGGTTATGGCTGATCAGACTATTGGCAGCATTGACGATATTCTGTGTACTACGGTAGTTGCGTTCCAGTTTGAAGAGTCGTGCCCCGTTGTACATCTCCTGGAAGTGAAGAATGTTGTCGATATTGGCACCTCTGAAACTGTAGATGCTCTGCGCATCATCGCCCACTACGCAGACACGCTGTCGATGCTGTGTCAATTGCCATACGATGCGATGCTGGGCATAGTTTGTGTCCTGGTACTCGTCAACAAGCACGAACTCGAACTTCTCCTCATACTTCTTCAGGATATCAGGATTCTTCTCAAAGAGATAGAACGTATAGAGCAGCAAGTCGTCAAAGTCCATGGCATTGCTGAGACGGCACCGTTGCATGTATCGCATATAGATCTCGCCCATGGCAGGCATACGGTCACGCGAATCCCGTTCCGTGGCAGTAGCATTCATGCGATAGGTATCGGGAAACACCAAACGGTTCTTGGCATCACTAATGCGACTGCAAACCGTTGCTGGCTTGTACGTCTTGTCATCCAGGTTGAGTTCACGCAAGATAGTCTTTATCAGACTCTTGCTGTCGGCAGCATCGTATATGGTGAAGTCGGACGTAAAACCGATAGCAGCACTCTCGATACGAAGGATACGTGAAAAGATACTATGGAATGTACCCATCCACAACGAACTGGCCAGCGTAGCATCCACCTGCTTGGCAATACGCGACTGCATCTCGCGCGCTGCCTTGTTGGTAAACGTGAGTGCCAAGATGCTCCACGGTTGGTAGCCCTGCTCCAGTAGGTAAGCAATCTTATAGGTAAGCACACGCGTCTTACCCGAACCTGCTCCGGCAATGACCAACGAGGGAGAGTCGATACATGTAACAGCCTGTTGCTGCGCTTCATTCAAGAGTGATAAATCCACTTCGGTAGTATTTTATATATAGTATAATTTCGGTATGTTTATAGAAGGCAAAACTTGACGAGTCTGACAAGAAGAGTAAACATCATGATATCTACAATCCAGATGCTGTATTTCGACAGTCCCACGGATATCATATGAGGGATGCCCATAAAACTGCCCAGCGTACCCTTTATGGCAGCATAGATGATGGCACTCACCAACACCGTCGTGCACAAGGCCAGGGGGAATCCCAGCAGCCAGGGCGACGGTATCAGACTTCCCGTCACTCCCAGCAAGGCATTCTGTGGGATGAAGAGGGGAAGCAGCAAGATGATGATGCTTATGGATGCAAAGACTGCAGAGACCGTCATGGCTCGCTTATGGATATGCTTGTTGCAGATGTCCGCCAGCATGCCCGATTCCTGCAAGGCACCCAGGGCAGAGGTGAACAGTACGATCACCGCCAGTTGCAGACTGAGCAAGGCACGTCCGCCATGGCTGAAGAGCCAGCGGATGCCCTCCTCCGACACCAGGTTGACAACGTCGAACTTCAGCACGCTCAACAGCCATGCTATCAATGGCACCAAAAGCAGAAGTGCCAGTTCAACAAGACATATTATGTAAGCAAGTTTTTTCACTCTTCGTCACACTTCAGGTTATCCAGGTCAATAATGCGCAATTGCAAGGCACGAACAACCAGTCGCGTAGCATTGACGCCATTGCGCTCGGTGGGCGAGAACAGACGGTTGATGAGTTCGGCCTGACGCTTCTCTAGACTCTTCACGCCAAAGGGCATGCCCTTGAGTTGGGCAATCATATCCTTGGTATAGCCCAGCGCCAGGTGGCGGAGGAAACGCTCGTCATACTCGTCAATGTCGTAGTTGATGACCGCGTCACCGCGCAGCGACTCACCCTGCACAGCCTTCTTGAAGCGTGTGATGATCTTCTCGAGGATAGGCTGGTTGAACACCAGGCGCTTGCCACTCATCACGTTCGACACGTCGGTGTGCGTAAGCATCTCGCCCGTCTTCAGGATGATACCGTCAGCACCAGCATTCAGCACCTCCACCCAAAGTCTCTCGTTAAGGATCTCGCCCGTAAAAATGAGCACGTGGGTCTGAGGATAGCGAGTGCGTACCTGACGGCAAATTTCAACACCGACGGTGGTACTGCCACCCAATCCGAGGTCGAGCAGCAACAGGTCGGGTACCTCAACACGGAACAGTTTCCACAACTCACTCTCATTCTGTGCCGTACCGATAATCTCCGCTTCGGGTATATCAGAGCGGAAGATCTCTTCCGTTCCCTTCAATTCGAGTTTTACATCCTCAACGATGATAACTTTAAAATTTTCCATATATTTTTTTTGTTTTGGGACTAATTTGAGACTAATTTTGAACCAATGTAAACCAGATGCAGTCATGCTCAGCAACCAGTCGAAGACCGGGATTGTTGTTCATGGCATCAAAGTCACGGATAATCTGTTTCACGATGAGCAACGATATCCTTCTACTGTCGGGATAGAACAGGTTATGTGCCTCGTCATCAGTAAACTGCATGGTATCTGCCTTTAGCTGGCAACGCAGCGCACCGCTATATTCTTCCACGCGCAGTTCCACGCGCTCGGCATCACGATACATGGTAAAGATGAAGCGGTACAACTGTCGGAAGAGTTCGGTCAGCAAGGTGGCATCCACTCGTACGCTCATGTCCTTGCATGCCTCCTCGCCCACTACCTCAAAGGTCATATCCAGTTGGTTCTTCTTCAGTATCGCCGCAAACTCACGCTTGGCCATGTCACACATGCCCGACACCTTGAACTGCTCGCGCCTGAAACTCTGCTGTGCCACCTGGCGCTCTGCCTGACTGCAAAGCAGCGAATACAGTTCCTTGTAGTAGGCGGTCAGTTCCGTCATCTCCTTGACATCCTTTTTCTTGCTGTCATCATCGGTTGTCTCTTCGTTCTCCAGCATTCTGTCGGCAAGCAACTTGATGCGCGAGGGGTAGTACATAGACTCATGCTTGATGGTACTCAGGCAGTTGTCCATAACCTGATTCTGCACATACAGTCGGTTTTCCTCATAGCGATAGTGGCTCAGGGTGTCATTCGTCTGGTCTATCTTGGTTTGAAGTTCCGATGCAATCTTGTCGGCAACACGCTTCCTGCCACGGAAAAGCATGTACACAAAGAAGATGGTGACAACGCTCAACAGCACCAGCACGGCCGTCAACTGCTGCGAGGCAGACTGTGTCTTGGCCAGTTCATCGCAATAGTTGGGCAATGAAGCATCCTGGTTGGTCAGTTTATGCAGGTTGATGCAGATGCGGTTGTTGTAGTTGTACAGTTCCCATTCGTGCAGCGCCAGGGCAGCAACGGCAATCTCATTGCGGATATTGATGAGCAAGTCGAAATCCCAGTTCGTGGCACTACGGAAGTGCTTGATTTCAAAGGGAACATCCGTGTCGAGCGACTCCTCGTAGAATTGCAGTTCGGGACTGTAATACCACAAGGCAGAGTCGGCATATACCAATGCCATGTCGGGGTTTCCGTCCCTGTTGCATTCCTTGGACAGACTGTAGTATCGGTCCACCAGTTCCACATTGCCTTCCTGGAACGCATCCTCGATGTAGGGGGCGTTGGCGTTGGCTTTAGCATTGGCATTAGCGTTGGCGGTGGCATTAGTGTTGGCGATGGCATTGGACTCATCCTTCTGGCACGATACAAGTGACAGGGAGAGGAAGGCAGCAACCAGCATCATGACGCGAGGCAGACGGAAGAAGAAACGACTACCCTTCCCTCTTTCGCTCTCGATGCCGAAATAGCAGGAACGGAACAAACCCGAGGTCTTCTTGTACTTCTCGATGATACCCTTGCAGTTCATCAAACCGAAACCGAATCCCTTGTTACTCTTCACGTTATCCGTCTTTGTCTCACCCTCTACTCCAATCTTCGAGGCATCATACGCCTTGTTGTTCAGGATGGTGTCGATGTCCTCGTCCTTCAATCCGCAACCCGTATCGGTAACACTCAGTTCCACATACTCCTCGGTAGCGTCGGCGCTGATGGTGACGCTTCCTCCCTCGGGGGTAAACTTGCGGGCATTGTCAGCCAGCGTGTTCAGCATGAACAGGGTAAGCGCCTCGTCAGCCTTCACGCAAAGGTCGGTAGGCACAACCTTCAGCGTTACCCCCTTCTGGTCGTAGGCAAAGTGCCCTCTTTCCAGTATCGAGAAGAGTGATGAGAGTTGGATGGTTGAGACCTTCAGCGACAACTCACCTCTCTCCATCTTGATCCATTCCGTCAGTATGTCGTTGTATTCGATGATCTGTTCCGACAGTTCAGACACATATTGCAACTGTTCCTTCTCTGCCTTGTCCTGTCGCTTCATGCGGTTCACCTCGTTGATGATACGGTCCAGGAAGGGCACGACGGCCTGTACGAGCGACACCTTGGCACGCTTCTCCGAGTTGTGCGTCTTGTTCTGCGAGATGCGTATCTTGCTCACCTCACAGTTCTCCTGCGCCTCTTCCAGTTCGCCTATCAGTTCCTCCACGCGGGCCTTGTCGCCTTTCAGTATGCGTGTCTGTCCGTTGCTGTCCTTGCTCTTGATGCCGGTATCATGCTTTTTCAACAGGAAGACGAAGAAGGCAATCGAGAAGAGCAACAGCACAAAAACCACGGCAGATGCCCACAGCAACCTGTTCTGCACCAGGTTCTCCGACTGCAACTCACGCATTCGGGTCTCCATCTCACGGTTTTGCGACGTACTCTCCAGGATATCCAGGTAGATATGACGGTTGTAATCGCTGGCATCCTTGTTGTCCATCGCACTATACAGCAAGGACAATTGCTGGCGGATGCCTGCCATCCATTCGGGCACCGTATTCACGGCAGGGTTCTCAATCCATTTCCTCTCAACACTCACAGCGCTCTGCAGATGAGGATTATACGACATCAGCGAGTCCGTTTCGCCTGCCTTGTCGGCATGGTTGTGGTAGTACTTGTGATGATGCCTGTCCACGCATACCAGGGCGCTGTCAAGGGCTTGCAGGGCAGCATCATAGTTCCCGTTGTATGCCTCCAGTTCACCAATCGTTCGGTACACGCAAGCCGTCTGGAACAGGTCGTCATACTCCACGAAGCAACTCAGGGCATGCTTGGCAAGGGCAAGTGGCAGAAGGCTGTCCGATGGCAACTCATTCTCGGGCATCCAACTCATGTGCTGTCCCATCAGTACAACCATCGACTCCATGTCGGTGCCGAAAAGCAGTTCGCGGTCGTGCTTGCTCTTCAGACGCGAGGCAAGTGCCTGCAAGGCATTGCCCTGGAAATAGATGATGCCCGAGCGGCGTGCTATGGAGTAGCAGTCCATCAGATAGCGGAACTCGTCGATGGCAACGTTCTCGTGCGTACCGTCAATCAGTCCGCCCGATCCCAACATATAATAATAGTACAGCAACTGGGTGGTATCGCCCATCTCCTCAATGTCGGGAAGCAACTGCATGATCTCATCCTTAGCCAGCGAGTCCTGGTCCTGGTAATAATAATAGGTCGACGAAATGATGTGGTACTCCGACCAACCGTAGTCATAGTCGTCCATGTCGATGCCCTTCACCGACTCAAGGTCTTCGGCAATACGCTTCAGGTGGCGCCTGGCCGAACTGCGACTCATATAGAATCCCTCTCCGTCGCCAATACGCTGGCACACCTTCATGCGCATGGCATCGGCACAGAGCAGGGTGATGTGGTTGCTGCTGAGGTTCGACACGCTGTCCAGCAGGCGCAGCGTTCCGTCATAGTCCATGCGCTGGTAATGCACGTAGGCCAGCCTGTTCATCGCCTTTGCCTTGCCGTCGTCATAATGCCCTGCCAACCGGCATGCCTGCATCGACAGTTTCTCGCAACTGTCAATGTCGGTATACCTCACACGGTATGCCTGTTGGCACAACGAGTCAACCATTTGCCTCTCTTGCTTCGACACGCGTCCGCAAGAGAGGAACAGGAATACCGTACTGATTATCAGATATAAATATCTCAAGATGCTAATTTGACTTTAATAGTTTTTCAATCTCGGCAAACTCCTTGCCCATATTCAGATTCAGATAGATGCGATAGAGAGGCGATGCCCACACCGTACTCTTGTCGGGAACCAGTTCGCGCAGTCGCTCATACGGAACACGCGCCTTCTGGTAGCATTCTTGCAGTTTCTTGCGCTCACGCTTGTACTTGGCCGACTTGGTGTCGTAACTCATCGTCTCGGCAAATTCCATGGCCTGGTTCAGCAACGATGCTCCCTTGTTGCGGAAAGCGTCCACGTGCAGCGTGTCACGGCGCAGCGTCGAGTCGCACATCTCTATGCAATGCTCCCAGTCCTCCTTGTGCAGGTACATCAGCGACTTGGCATACCAGTAAAGCGGGATGTCCTGCACGCGGCTCAGCATCGTGTCTGCCAATTCCAGTCCGTAGTCATATTGTTTCTTTTCCACGAAGTGTTCCACCAGGTTGCTGAAGAAGTAGTCGTGCGTCGGATAGTTCTCGCAACCGTCATACAGCGCGTCGAGCCAGTTCACCGAGTCGTTCACGGCCAGGAAGCAGCGCACCTTGTACTCCTGCAGACTGGGACGCAATTCGCGGTCGCTGCCCTCTATGGCAGCATCAATGTACTTCAGCACCACCTGGGGTTGCTGGGTGTTGTAGGCGGCAACGGTGGCATAGAAGTTGCTGCGCTTCAGCAAGGTGTCGCCCAGCAGTCTGGTCTCGTCTTTCAGCAAGGGTTCGTTCAGGCTCTCCACATACAACTCAAAGAATGGCAATGCCGACTTGTAGTTGTTCTTCCTGAGGTAGAATCTGCCACCGGCATAGATGTTGCTGCGGTACTTCAGCAGCAGCGCACGGTTCTTGTCCCTGAACCTGGGCTTTACCTTGCCTTTAGCATCGGGCATCACATCCATACTGTCGCACATCAGGGCATACTGGCTGGCCTTGAGTATGGTGTTGAAATAGTTGGCCGTGTCATACTTCTGCTTCAGGTACGCCTTCTCGTTCTCCGCATCGTTGATGCTGATGTTCAGCATCGACTGCGTGTATCTCATCTCTGCCTTCTCGCTCCATTCCAGGTCCTTGCGCTCCATGGCTTTCTGCAAGTTGGTTTCATGCTTCGCCTGGTCTTTCTTGTTCTTGATGGCAGTACGGGCATCACGCAGCAAAGTCTTGACGGGTGTGGGTGCATCCGCCTTCTTCTTGCTTTGTCCTTGCATAGCAAGGGCAACTGTCATAAATAAACAAAATATAAAAATTCGCATATACATTACAAAATTACGAAAAATACATGAAATTTGCATAGAAAATGACCCTTTATTAGAGAAATTAGAAACTTGATGTGAAAAAAAACAAGAAATATGTTTGGCGGAATAAAAAAAATATCGTACCTTTGCAACCGCAAACAAGGAAATGGTGCCTTGGATGAGTGGCTTAGTCTACGGTCTGCAAAACCGTCCACGGCGGTTCGAATCCGCCAGGCACCTCACCTCTGAATAAAACCCGAGTTTATATTTTAAACGCGGGTTTTTGCATTATAAGAGATCAATAAACACAATTAGATTAATTTCAGATCACTAACTCACTACCATGAAGAAGTCAAACATAGCACTTTTGTTTCTGGCAACGGCACTTTCAGCCCATGCACAACGCACCAGTAATGCCACTTTTCTGCGCGCTTCGCAGAAAGCCGACGTTTTGGTACCCTTCAAATATGACGACAAGGGTGTCAAGACTCCCATTGAATGGGGTCTCGACCTGGCATGGCTCGACGAGGCAAACGTCCGCACCGGTATCTTCTATGCCGGAAAGGACCTCATCGATATCATCCGCCTCTCCTACCAACCTACCTACAGCGTTGCCAGCGGCAAGTTCGGCACCGAGCAGACCAATGCCCTGTCAAAGCGCGCATCGGCAGTCATGAAGTGGTGCAAGGATGATATTGCCTACAACATCAACTGCGACCACGAGAAGGTCGACGCATGGTTCAACGAGTCAAGCATCGGCAGCGACGGACGTGCTAAACGTTGGGCACAGGTCATCGACATGGCCATCGATTACTACAAGTCGAAGGGTCTCACCAATATCGTGAGTATCAGTCCCTTCAACGAACCCGACTATGGTTGGAGCCAGGGCGCAAGCGATGCCACCCGAAAGGCCGACTTCAAGGCAATATGCCAACTCTTCAAGACCGACGAGACCTATGCCGAGAAGTATGCCGGCGTTCGCTTGTGCGGCGGAAATACGCTGAACGATGACAAGGCATACGAATGGTGGAACTATCTCAAGCAATACCTTGACGAGGGCAACACGCATCAGTTGGCTGGTTCCTTCGACAACTATGCCTCGTTCTTCGAGAAGGTGCGACAGGCTGGGCATCATGCCACCGCCGACGAACTTCACAACACCATGGAGGCCATGGTTGGCGTGGAATATGGTATGCAGACCGGCATCTGGTGGGGAACGTGCGAGAAGACGCGCAGCGACTTCATGAAAGCCACCTACCACGGCAATCCCGGCGACCGACTGGCCTATGCGGAGCATCGCAACAACTGGACTTCGGCTTCCGTCTACCGTCACACCGATGGCAAGGTGCAGGCATTCGGCGGTTCCAGCGAGCGACAGGCAGTAACCACACACTATGAGTTCCTCTCCACCGACCAACCGGTTTGGTACAACGGTCAGCGCGGTCGCAACTACGTCATGTCGGTGCTCGGCGGAACGGGTTACCAAAAGGGACAGAGCGGCTACGAGTATGCCGTTGAGGTGCAGAACGGCGACGACGTAATGCCCGTCATTACCGACGGTGCCTATAAGATTGTCAACCTCAAGACCGGCAAACTGATGGGTTTCACCTCCAGTCCTTCAAAGAGTTGGACCTCGATAAAGCAGGTAAACAACACCCTCTCAAACCCCTTATACCAACAATGGAAGGTTCAGCAGGTAACAAGCGGTGACAGAGCCAATTACATCATCTCGCTCAACACCACTGGCGACCCTCTGTACATCGACATCCTGAACTGGGACTACAACCATGGAGCCGACGTGGGTACCTATCCCGGCGGATTGGGCAGCAACGAACAATGGTACCTTGAATATGCCGGTAACAATGCCTTCTACATACGTTCACGCTACAGCACTAAATGCCTGGAGGTACAGGGCGGAACTACCACGTCGGGCACCAACATACAAATGGCAAACTTCTCGGGCAAGGATCAGCAGAAGTGGCGCTTCATCCCCGTCAGCATAACGCCCGACAAGAAGGCTCCCGCTACCCCATCGTCGCTGGTTGCCAAGGCACAGAATGCCAGCGTCGAACTCTCGTGGGCAGCATCCGAGGACAATGACTTCAAGTCGTTCACGGTTCTGCGCAGCGAGGATGGCGAGCATTACACCACGCTCTGCAATGACATCACCACCCCCAGTTTCACCGACAACGAGGCCAACGACAACACCACCTATTATTATAAGGTATATGCCGAAGACAACAGTCTGAACCGCAGCGATGCCAGCGAGGCCGTTTCTGCCGCCAGCCATGGCGAGAAGGGCATGGTGATGCATCTGCCCCTCAACACCGACAATGGCTTGTTCGACACTAGTGTCAACGGTAATCACGCTGCATTGCAGGGCACGCCAACATACACGTCGAAGAGCGACCGCGAAGGCATCACGCTCGATGGCAACAACAACTTCGTGCAGTTGCCTTACACCATCGCCAACCACGACGCCATGTCCGTCTCCATGTGGGTTTACTATCGCGGCGGCAGCACATGGCAGCGCCTCTTCGACTTCGGAAACGGAACCGACCAGTACATGTTCCTTACCGTTAACGACGGCACCCGCATGCGTTTTGCCATCAAGAACGGTGGCGACGAGCAGATTGTCAGTCCCACCACAAGCAAGAAGCCCGCTGCCAACAAATGGTGTCACGTTGTCTTCACCTTGGCAAATGGCACAGGTATCATTTACATGGACGGTGAAGAGATTGCGCGCAACGAGTCCATCAGCATCAAGCCATCCGACATCTGCCCCACCCTCAACTACCTGGGTCGCAGTCAGTACAATGCTGATCCCTACTTCAAGGGTTACCTCTCCGACGTCATGATTTTCAACTACGCCCTCTCTCCCGAAGAGGTCATGGGTGTTGCCGACAAGGTAGAGTCCCTCCCCTCTCATGAGTCCCTCCCCACCTCTTCATACGACCTGAATGGCCGCCTCTCTTCTCACCGTGGCATTCACATCATTGGCAACAAGAAAGTCATGACACGATAGGCGCATCGCTTCGCGAAGTGAAAAGTGAAGAG
>JAZUKS010000002.1:0-30747 GCA_045643405.1 Bacteroidaceae bacterium
TGAAGGAGGTACAGCGCATCGCTTATTCCAACGGTCCTCGTGCTGCCGTTAACTGCTACGGCGCTGACGACGTTCGCGAGGGTGTTGCCATTCTCTGGCACGAGAATGTAGACGTTTCCATCACCGGTAACTCTACCAACCCCACCCGTTTCCAGCACCCCACTGCAGGTACCTACAAGAAGGAGCGTACCCGCGCTGGTAAGCCCTACTTCTCAGTAGCTTCTGGTGGTGGTACCGGCCGTACCTTGCACCCCGATAACATGGCTGCAGGTCCCGCTTCTTACGGTATGACCGATACTCTGGGTCGTATGCACTCAGACGCTCAGTTCGCAGGTTCTTCTTCAGTTCCCGCACACGTTGAGATGATGGGTTTCCTCGGCATTGGTAACAACCCCATGGTAGGTTGTTCAGTAGCTTGTGCCGTTAACGTTGACCTCGCTCTGAACAAGAAGTAAAAAGCAAACCGAACGCAATAACAAACTTGTTTGATTATTGCAGAGGTGTAGCTTTACTCGACGTTAGTCAAGTAAAAAGCAGCTTTTACTACAAAAACAGTTTTACTCGACTAGTCGAGTAATCCCAAAATAAAAATCTCCTGTAATTCTCAGAGTTACAGGAGATTTTCTAATTTATAGTGGATTAGAAAAACGAAGAGATGCTCTACTCCACCCTATGAAGCATCATGCAAATCAGTCAATAGCATCAAGGATTTCACAACCTTTCCACCCTGGCACCAAAAACACATCACACTTCCAGGAATCCACCATACGAAACCCTTCACTCACTCCATCACGGAAGAAAGTAACCTTGGATTGGCTACGATGGTGAGAACCGTACTCATGTACTACATCAATCAATCTTGACTCCTTCTTTGAAACTCATGACGAAGACTTGAAGAAAATGCTTGCAGAAAGTACAGGAGCACCGCCAAAATAGAGCGAGAAAAACAATAAGGGGGGGATCAAAAGAAAATGTCACTCAACTCCTGTGTTTCAAGGAGTTGAGTAACTTAGTGTGATGTTTAGCGAACTGTAATAGTTTCATTTAAGGGCGAGTGGCACTCGCCTCTACATGCATTTGTGATTTTCTGCGCACTATATTCATTTCTTTCCGGATCCTTTGCATGAGTGGCACTTACCGGCATTCCCCTTGCAAGTATCACATACGCGCCGGTAACTTTGGAACACAACTACGCCACTGCCATAGCACTGCTGACAGTTACCCGTGCCCAAGCAGATACGACAGTCTTTACCATGATTGCTAGACGATCCAGATTTCTTGTTCTTAGACATCGACGAAGAGGCTGGCGAAGAGGCAGACTCTCCCCCCTCGTTGGCATCCGAAGCTGCCTCTAGATAAGCATTAGCAACCTGCGTCAGCGTGGAGGTTATCATACTTAACTTCTCAAAAAAGGCTTCACGCTTTCTTGCCTTGTAATTCTTGATGAGTTGACCCAGATTCTTCTCCGCATCCTTACAACCATACGATATAGCAACCTCATAGAAGCGTGCAGCCGTGGCAATCGCTCCATTACCTTCCACTAACATACCTTTGGCATTAATAAGTTCGCCATACACATCTGGCATGGTGTAACAATAGTCCGTCATGTGCTGAAACACCACATTCGATCGTATACCATTCGAAAGGGTCTTCATATTAAAGGAGTCAAATGCCTTGATCGTCTCATTCACTGTAGATGAAACATCACCAGTCATATCCCCACCTTCGTTGAATATCTGCTCAGCCTCAGAAGGGTTCTGTTCCATTCTTAACCAAAACGGAAAGATGTGACTCACCAAATCTGAATAAAGTGCATTATCGGGCACTAGAATCTTATCCTTAAAAGCATCGGGATAAAGAGGATACAACTGCTCTGCCTTCAGTATCTGCTTGCGGCGAAACGCCCACATATCGCAATTATCGTACACATACTTATCTGCCAAAGCTGCTTTCTTCACTACAGCGCCATAGTATTTTTTCTTCGCCTTGAAGAGCGCATTGTAGTTATAGTCAAAATAGCCCGACAGATTATTTCCTTCAAAGTCGAAGTATGCTGTTTGATTCCCCATCTTGGCTACAATTCCACAGTTAAACAACGCACTCAAATGCGTCAGGTTATATTTTCTCTTGTACTTCAACCTGTCATCATCCATCCACGTCATTCCTAACTCTCCCACCACCGTATGTCCATTAATCAAAATCGGAGTTTCAAAGACATCTATCTTATCAGCCATGATGGAAAGAATCTTTTCACCCTCCAGCGTCATGAAATCCACCACATGGTTGCCCTGTTCAACCACAATGATATTGTTATTAAGCATTTGGGAGAAACACTTTCCTTCTGGCGTAACCGGTTTAAAATCAATATCGTACAATGAAGAATATTCATTTCCTGCCAACTTACCTCCAAACATACATTCATCTTTGTAGTAAGTAAGTTTAGCAAAATCCTGCGACACCTTTTTCCCATTCACATCAATAGCAAACTCCTTGTCACCCTTCTTGACAATTGCCAAACGGCAAGGATAGAAGCACGTCACTGTATCGTATTGGACTGGGATGACAGTCTTACCATTCATCTTGAAACCATATTTACCGTTCTGCTTTAACGGTACCATTTTCTCTGTGGGCACAACCTGTGCCATAATCCCCAGCGAACATACCGTGAGGACAGTAAATAGTATAAACTTTCTCATCATATCGTTATTATATCTAATTATCATTTTCTTTATTAGTTCAAGAAAACATCGTTCAAGCAATATCGACTATTTTACAAGTTCATATGCTTTGGGCTTAAGTATTTTTTTCGCTATGTTCATTGGAACAACAAAAGTAGGCATACCATCTGATTTACTTGCAATCTCATAGAGTCTGTAGTGAAAATATATACCCTTACTTTCTATCCAAGGCGGCGTGCCAGGAAGAGGAATGCGATCTATAGTATTATCAAAATAACGAAGGAAATCCACAAAATGGTCATGACCAAAATAACTTTTCAATCCGTCTCTTAAAATCGGTTGGAAATTCGCATCATCACGGTATATCTCCCACTCAAGACGCTTGCCATTTGATTTTACAAAAGTAGCACCTATAGTCGACATAAGGGGATGGGCACCACCGCCATCGCAATAATCATCGTACAAGAAAGTAACTAAAAAAGCATTCTCATAAATCCTCCGTAAAGAGCATTCTGTTCGACCATATTTACTTACAAATTGCTGTATATAATCACGAGTAATCACAGGAACTCCTGTTGACGAATGAGAGGAATAATGATAATTTCTAATCATAACATCCAACCAACATGCAACACTATCAGCCAACACGGGATTCTGCTCTCTGCGAGGAACCTCAATAAAACACTTGAAATATAGAGGATCAGAGATAAAATGTTTTTTTTTCTTCTTTTGAACACGTTAGTGTGGTATCAATAACAATACGATCTAACTTGGAATAAGCCATACGCACAGCTTGTGTGAATAGAGTGTCTTGACAACATTTCACGGAATCCTTACGCACAACTGGTGTGAACAGAGTGTCTTGACAACTATCCACAACGTCACTACCAGCTTTCTCTGCATTAGTACAACTACAAAAGAAAGACGAGAAGGCCAAACATAACAAACAAACTAAAACAAAAATTCTATTTTTCATATACAGATGCGTAATTTAAAGAATAAAAGTTATTACAAACAGGAAACGTGTTCTTCATGCGGTAATATAAAGAGTGACGCAAAGATACAATAATTCTGCGAAAGAAACGAACCTTAAATAGTGAAAGTAACAGCAACCACCATGATTTCTTTGAAATTGCTGCTGTCTGGTAAAAATCAAAACAGCATAAACTCTCTATTCGGAACCATGTAAACGTGGACTCAGAAGTTCACAAGCGTAAAGAGAATTAAGGTTCTATGACATAAAATCAAAGACAGGTAAACTTCAGTCATTAATAAGGTAAGGACAATATGAACATCGCAAAGCAGATACCTTTGCTGAGTTGTTTGCTCAAAAAAAATGAAAAAAAGTCAATAAGTTGTTTGTTTTCAGAAAAAATATTGCTAATTTTGCCTTGTCGAATCTAATGCTGCAAAACGTTAGTAGTTTTGATTTGCATTGAGGGCAACAATCGTATTACTATAAAACGACCTATCTATTATGCTGACCGTTCTAATTATCTGGGCAATTTTTGATGCTGTTGTATACCTGATGATGTGGTACGACAGAAAGGATCGTAATTATGACTTCAAGGCAAAGATACGTGACTTCAAGGACAGTTTTGAAGTGGATGATGACTAAGCGTATACACCTTCGTCATTGCGTGGTTATAATGGGCTTGATGCTTCTTGCGTCTTGCGAGAACATTACGCTTGTTGAAGAAGATTCGGACGAAACCGACGATAAACAAAACACGGAGAGTGTCATTCCTCCTGCCACATTGGGCAAGGGGACAAAAGATGCTCCCTATACCGTACGGCAAGTACAAAACCTCCAAGAAGTAGCCGTTGGAGACAAGGTGTGGGTGATTGCCTATGCCGTGGGCGAGACGTACCGCAGTCTTGGAAATGCTTGCTTTGAACCTCCTTTTGAATATACCTCCAACATGCTTGTTTCGGGAGACCGATTCTGCTCGGACATAGCATACTGCATGCCTGTAGAATTGAGCACGTCTGCTCAAAAAACAACGCTTGCCCTTTCCAACCACCCTGAACATCACCGCGATTGCGTGATGTTGCAAGGCACTATCCAAAAGTTTTTCGGTGTTACCGGAATACGTCAACTCAGCAAGTATTACTGGCTTCATGATTTTACCATACCCACTTCTGACCCCACAACGTGGGAGGAAGAATGGATGGAGTATTGATGATTGAGGGTTGAAGGTGGATGATTGATGATTGAACGATAAGAAAAACATATAGATTTGCCGATTAAAAAAGGGATTTAGCAGATTATATTTGCATGTAAAATATATAAGAGGTAAATTTGCCATGTAAAATCAAAAGAACTAATCATTATAAATTACGAATCATGAATCAGACAATAAATGACATCATAGCCAGAAGAAGCGTAAAGAAGTATCTGGATAAAACCGTCCCCATGGAACTGGTTGAACAAGTAGCCAAGACAGGAACCTATGCGCCCTCGGGCATGAACAAACAGTCACCCATCATCCTGGCAGTTACCAACAAGGAGATGCGTGACCGACTGAGTCGCATCAACCTGGAAATTGTCATGGGAAGAGGATTGACAACCAGTTCCGGTCATAGCGATCCCTTCTACGGAGCACCCGTGGTGCTGGTGGTGTTGGCAAAGAAGGACAACTTCACCCGCATCTACGACGGATCGCTGGTAATGGAAAACATGATGGTTGCTGCTCAAAGCCTCGGACTTGGGTCTTGCTGGATTCATCGTGCCAAAGAAACCTTCGAGACGGAAGAAGGCAAGCAGATATTGCGCGACCTGGGCATCAACGAGGAGTATGAAGGAATAGGCAACTGCATACTCGGTTATGCCGCTCCTGATGCTTTGAAGCCACAAACGCCCAGAAAGGATGACTACATCGTTTGGGTGAAATGATAAGCGGAATAGAATACAGAAAGGTGGAAACGACAAGCGTTACAAAATCGTTCTTCAAAAAAGAATGAGGAATCATCACCGTGGCGTGGGTGCTCATCTATGCATCCACCCCCCTATACATGTACTATGCCTCGGTAGCCACGCAAGAACAATTCAACTGGTCGGCGGTGTTGCGAGAATGGAACTACACAAGCGGATTCCTCGGCATATTCCTCATCAGCCACTTCTTGCTCATTCCAAAACTGATTAACAAAAAACGTGTCAGCCTGTACGTTCTGTCCGTCTTGGCATGTATAGTAGGATTCATCCTTTACCTACATATCATCGCACCTCATACCCACAAACACAGAACCATTAGAAATGAGACATGCGATGTGGAAAACAGGCACGTTCCCGGACACGCAAACATGGGAGACAGGACGTTGGATATGAGCAGAATGCCCATGGCAGAACCACCACATCATCGCTGGCATCTTGAGGACAACATCGTGCACTCCCCCTTCCTACTCGCCCCACCCGACCTGGCACGAGTTATCACCATGATACTGATGGTACTTGCCGACCTGGGCGCCGTGGCATGGTTCAACGGACAGAGATTGCGCCAACGACTGCTATCGCTCGAACAACAGACACTGAAACAAGAGCTGGCACAACTGCGCTTTCAAATCAATCCGCATTTCTTCATGAACACGCTCAACAACATACATGCTCTTATCGATATTGACCAGGAGCGAGCCAAACGGTCGATTGTGGAACTGTCGGGAATGATGCGATATGCACTTTACGAAGGAAACAACAGTCTGACACCCCTGCAGCATGAAATAGAATTTCTGCGCATGTACATTTCGTTGATGAAACTGCGTTACAGCAACAAGGTTGATGTACATGTCGACATACCCGAGAAAGTGCCGGCAGAAGTAATGATGCCACCCATGATCTTTGCCACCTTCATCGAGAATGCCTTCAAGCATGGAGTAAGCTACCAGAAGTCATCGTTCATCTACATCACATTGGCATTGGAGGACAATGACCAGACGATACGCTTCTGTTGCAGCTGCCAAGGTCAGGAACCAGTACGACTTGATTCAGAAGGCAAATGCAGAAGGAGGCAAGGATACAGACGAGAACCGATTGGAAGGCGACATCCTTTTCGTCAAGGTTGATTACCGATTAGTACGCATCAACGACATACGTTATGTAGAGTCGCAGAGCGAATACCTCAGACTATACATGACGAACAGTCACCCACTGATGGTGCTGATGAGCCGTATTTTTCAGTTCTTTTTTTAATTTGCGAATCTCTGCATTCGCTGCTTTTAAGTCCTTGTTTGCAGTGGCCAGTCGTTTTTCAAGCCGTCCGATTTTGATGTCTCTATTCATGATAACAGTCTGATTTTTAGACTGTAAAGTTACGAATTTATTCTCAGATAGCCAAATTTTCGAGCAACTTTTTTAGAGTTAATCCGCAGATTTTTAAGCGATTAAGAAGGGATTACTACCGGCTGTCGTTAGACACATTGGACACCCTACCTGGAAGGCATGCCCAATGGCACCTATCTGCTCTACGGACAAGGATTCTATCGTCAGGACGGATCGGACAATACCAACTTGCCGTTGCTGTTTGCCAACGACAATACGTCACCCCTATCCCGACTGACCACCAAAGAAAACACCATGGGTGATGCAGTCCGTTCTTTCCTCAATGGCAATTACGAGATTCCTCCTGTAGTGGTAACCGTTACCAACGGCACCCTGACCATAGGCGTGAAGAACACCGTCAACAAGAACCTTTGGGTAATCTGGGACAACCTACGATTGTACTATTTAGGTGATGTGAAGGTGGGTGATGTGAATGGCGATGGTCGCGTATCATTGGCCGACCTTGCGTTGCTTGTCTCCATCTTCAATGGCAAATCTGCAAATCCTGTTCCCGTCATTAACGTGACGGATGTGAACCGCAACGGCACTTCCAATCTTGATGATGTCAACAAGATGGTAGAATTGCTGAAATAAGCGAAATAGTCTTTAACCAATAACCTATAAGCACTATTCTCATACACAACATAGGAGTGGAGCATTTGCCCCACTCCTATGCTGTTCTATAGCGCAAAGATTGCAGAAACAACCTTACTCCACCGGACAAGAAAGACAGAATACACATCAACTGGCATACTCGTCGAGTTCCAGCCAGCGGAACGACTTCTCATCCAGTTCATCGTTCAGGACGGGCAGGCGCTTGCTCAACTCGGTAATCTGCTCCACGCTGATGGTACCGCTCGAGAGAGCATCCTCTATCTGCTTCTTCTCTGCTTCAAGCAACTCAATATCCTTGCCCAACTGTTCGTACTCGCACTTCTCCTTGTAGGAAAGACGTCGCTTTGCCTCCGAGAAGTTGGGTTTTGCCTTAGCAGGTGCCGTAGCATTCGAACCCTTGGATGATGCGTCACCGCCCTTGGGCGACTGAGAGGAAGCCTGACTGGCATTCTTGGACAGTTCATCCTCCATATCACGGAACTGGGTATAGTTACCCGGAAAGTCTTTTATTTCGCCTTGCCCCTTGAAAACAAGCAAATGGTCAACCACCTTATCCATGAAATAGCGGTCATGACTTACCACAATGACACAACCCTTGAAATTGCACAGATACTCCTCGAGCACCTGTAAGGTGATGATATCAAGGTCATTGGTGGGCTCATCCAGTACCAGGAAGTTGGGATTCTGCATCAGTACGGTACAGAGATAAAGGCGTCGCTTCTCGCCACCAGACAATTTGTACACATAACTTTGCTGTGCCTGCGGTGAGAACATAAAGTGCTGTAAGAACTGCATGGCCGAGAGATGGCGTCCTCCACCCAGATCAATGTATTCGGCAATGCGGCGCACCACATCAATCACCTTCATCTGCTCATCAAACTGTATGCCCTCCTGAGAGAAATAACCAAAACGTACCGTCTCACCAACGACAAAACGTCCGCTATCAGGTGCGATCTTTCCCAGCAACATCTTGATAAAAGTACTCTTACCGGTACCGTTTCCTCCCACAATACCCATTTTCTCGTAACGGGCAAAGTTGTAGTAAAAATCTTTGAGGATGATTTTTCTTGCAGGTTCGTTGTCCTGTCCATGCCCCGTTTCGTTCTGCAGACTTAGCGGGAAACTCTTGCTCACATATTCTGCCTCGAATATCTTGCTTCCGATGTAAGCCGACTTGACCTCAAGTTTCACCTGTTCCTCGACAATGCGACGCTTGGCAACCTTTTCGAGTTCGTAGAACGACTCCTCACGATAGCGAGCCTTGTGTCCGCGTGCCTGGGGTTGACGACGCATCCAATCAAGTTCGGTGCGATACAGGTTGTTGGCACGGGCAATCATGGCGTTGGTGGCATCAATACGCTCCTGTCGCTTTTCGAGATAGAAACTATAATTGCCGTGATAGGGATACACCGTATGGTCATCCATCTCAAGGATGATATTGCAAACACGGTCAAGGAAATAACGGTCGTGCGTTACCATGAGCAGGGTCATGCACGAACGGCCAAGATAACCTTCGAGCCACTCAATCATCGTAAGGTCGAGGTGGTTGGTTGGCTCATCAAGGATGAGGAAATCGGGTTCGGTAATCAGTACGTTGACTAATGCCACACGCTTTAACTGACCGCCCGACAGTTGACTGAGAGGTTGGTTGAAATCCTCAATCTGCAACTTACCGAGAATCTGCTTGGCACGCGTCTCGTAGTCCCATGCATTGGCATGGTCCATACGGTCGAGAAGGTCAGAAAGTCCTTCCGTTTGCTGTTTCAACATGAACTCCTCGTATTCGCGGATGAGGTTGGTGGTATCGTTGCCATGCCAGAAGCAAGCCTCGATTACGGTAAGGTCCATGGGATAATGAGGTTCCTGCTCAAGATATCCCACACGAAGTCCGTTTCGCCATACGATATTACCTTCATCGGCGCTGTCACGTCCACCTAATATATTTAACAATGTACTTTTACCTGTTCCGTTTTGTGCAATCAATCCCACACGCTGTCCTTCGGCAATACCAAAACAAATATCCTCGAAAAGGGTGCGATCACCTATCCTGCGGGTGAGATTTTCTACTTGTAAATATGCATTTAATGCGGCCATAACTTATATTTTCACATTTTTCTGCGCAAAAGTACAGAAATAATTTGTTATTTCAAAGAAAATAACTACCTTTGCATAGTCAATCGGAATAAAACCGCATTGCACGAAAACATCAACCGTATTTTTTTAAACTCCCACATAGAAACAAGGGAAGTATATTCACAAAAGACTGCCTTTAGCAAGAAAGGCGGACAAAAGCGAACCCTATGTGCTCGCTAACTAAACAAAGATTTTTCATACATAACTTATTATGCATACAAAAGACGAATTGGAGAAGATGAGTGACATCGAACTCGTGACATTGGCTGCCAGCCTTGGCATCAAGGTCAGCGAGGACAAAGATAGAATCAGCACCATCTACGACATCATCAACCAAGAAGCAGAAAACCAAGCATCGGAAGCCGATGATGCCAAGCCAAAACGTGCTCGCATTTCACGAGCACCCAAGACAAGCAAGATATTCAGCGCCGACCAGGATGGGAAACTCAAAAGCATGGAAACCAAGAAACAGCGCAAGACTGCCTTGAAGAAAGCCGGCAAGAGTGCCAACCCATTCAGCGAAGACGTAGCAGCACCTGCGGATGCTGTGGAAATGGACTTGTTTGCCGGTACTCCCGATGCCTTGCCCACATCCGAAGAGACTGCAGAGACTACCCAGGAGGCAGAAAAGCCTGCTCCCAAGAAGCGTAGTCGCAAAAAGGCAGAACCCGTGGCAGAAGAACCCGCTATCGTGGAAGAGCCCAAGGTAGAGGAAACTGCCGAGGCAATGATTCAGGAAGAACCTGCAGAGATGCCTGAAGCAGAGGATATGCCCATGCCCGAAGAAGGTATGATGAACGAGGAGGGTGAAATGCCCGAGGATGGAGAGATGCCTGAAGAGCAGGATATGGGCGAAGAAGGCGAGATGGGTGAACAAATTCCCGACGAAGAACTCACCGACGAAGAATACGAAGAAAAGGTTCGCGAATTCTTCGAGCGCAAGGAATCGGACTTCATTATCATGCGCGACATCCCCGATATCAACGAGATATTTGGCAAATTCGACAATCCGGAGGAGTTTGCAGAAAGTGCAAAGGCAAACGAGAACAACGGCAAGCGCAAGAATGCCGACGAACGACAGGAAAAAGCAGAAGCAGCACAACCACGCTACGACTTCTCCGACCTCATCAAGGCTGACGGCGTACTCGAAGTTATGGCCGATGGTACAGGTTTCCTACGTTCAAGCGATTACAACTACCTTCAGTCACCCGACGATGTATACGTAAGTCAGCAAATAGTAAAGCATTATGGATTAAAGACCGGCGACGTTGTAGAAGGTCCAATCCGTCCTCCCAGAGAAGGCGAGAAATACTTCCCCTTGGTCAAGATTACCCGCATCAACGGTTGTAACCCAGAGGTAGTGCGCGACCGTTCTCCTTTCGAGAACCTCACTCCCCTATTCCCCGATGAGAAATTCAAACTCTGCAGCGGAAAGGGCGACAAGCTGAGTCCTCGTGTGGTTGACCTCTTTGCTCCTATCGGAAAAGGCCAGCGTGCACTTATCGTGGCACAGCCTAAGACGGGTAAGACCATCCTGATGAAAGACATTGCCAATGCTATCGCCGAGAATCATCCCGAAGCTTATCTCATGATGTTGCTCATTGACGAACGTCCTGAGGAGGTAACAGATATGGCACGTACCGTAAAGGCAGAGGTTATTGCCAGCACTTTCGACGAGCCTGCCGAGCGCCACGTCAAGATTGCCAACATCGTACTCGAGAAAGCAAAGCGTATGGTGGAATGCGGACACGACGTAGTCATCTTCCTCGACTCTATCACACGTTTGGCTCGTGCCTACAACACCGTGACACCTGCCAGTGGTAAGGTATTGACTGGTGGTGTGGATGCCAATGCAATGCACAAGCCCAAGCGTTTCTTCGGTGCAGCCCGAAACATTGAGGGCGGTGGTAGTCTTACTATCATTGCAACTGCCTTGATCGATACTGGCAGCAAGATGGACGAGGTCATCTTCGAGGAATTCAAGGGTACTGGTAACATGGAGCTTCAGTTGGATCGTTCATTGGCAAACAAGCGTATATTCCCCGCTGTCAACATTGTGGCAAGTTCTACTCGTCGCGACGATTTGTTGCATGACAAGCTTACGCTCGACCGCATGTGGATTCTGCGTAAGTTCCTCTCGGATATGAATCCCATCGAGGCTATGAACGAGGTAAAGAGCCGATTGGAACGTACTCGCAACAACGAAGAGTTCCTGCTTAGTATGAACTCATAATCTGCTAAAGACCAGTAAAGACCGTTAATGGTTAAAGGTTAATGGTTAGAGGTTAGAGACTAAAGACTAATGGTTAGAGATTTTAGTTTCGCAAACTCAACCATAGGAAGTTATGCGCCTAAGGCACGGAAGTTTTTCTTTAATTCCTTTAACTTCTACAAGTTAGGTTTGTTATCCCAGAAAAATGCGTAGTTCGAGAATCTGCTTTCTGCTTGCTTTTCTACCCATAACATTATGGGCGCAAAAAGAGACATCGTTGCATTTCAACTTAAAGAAGTGTAACGAGGCTGACACATTGGTCATTGCAAAACGAACTTTGGAGCGCGGTGCAACAACCCTGATAAGCACAATGCCAGCAAAGAAGGCAAAGGATGTAATTTTTCCGCTCAACGAAACCTCAATCGTTATCGTTGGCATGAAAGGAGATACCAGTACATGTCGATTCATCGTACAACCCGGCGAGAAAGTAGACATCAGTGGCAAAGTGCGCAATGCCAAGCAGACAAGTCTTGAAACATTGCAGACAAAAGGCAACACACAAGCCAATGCAGAGCAACTCGCTAAAGCAAAGGCACGCACAATGGTTGGCAACACATCCTTAGCCATCGAGGGAAAGAATGCACAAGGCGAGATAAACAACATACAGTTCACCTCGCCATCACATCGCTATACACTCGTTGATTTCTGGGCATCATGGTGCCAACCCTGCCATGCAGAAATTCCCAACCTCAAAAGCATCTACCAGCGTTATCACAACAAGGGTTTACGCATGATTGGCATCAGTACCGACCGTAATGTAGAAGATTGGCGATGTTCACTCCAAGAGGTTAAAGAACCCTGGGAGAATTACCTCGACCATTCTCGAACAGCGATAAAGCAGTTTGGAATTAAATTCATTCCAGCTATCTTCGTCATTGACGACAAAGGATGCATCATTGCCGATAACCTTCGCGGCAAGGAACTCACCAATTTCATGGATACGTTGTTCAAAGAATAAAAGATAAGCCACATTGCTTCGCAAGAAACCGAAGTTATGTGGCTTGTTTTTAGATAGTAAGAAAATAATAAAAACAAAGTGGGCAAAACATAGTGAAAAATCGCAAAATTTTCACTACTTTTGTACCCCAATGAAAGACATTAAAACAACCAACAAAAAAATACAATAATGAAACAGAAACTTTCTAAGGTCTTGGTGCTCGGATCTGGAGCACTCAAAATCGGCCAGGCAGGTGAGTTCGACTATTCTGGCTCACAGGCACTCAAGGCACTTCGCGAAGAGGGCATCAGTTCAGTACTCGTAAACCCCAACATCGCGACCATCCAGACAAGTGAGGGTATTGCCGACAAGGTGTATTTCCTCCCCATCACTCCCCACTTCATCACCGAGATCATCAAGAAAGAGCGCCCCGACGGTATCATGCTCGCATGGGGTGGTCAGACTGGTTTGAACGTGGGTACCGCTTTGTATCAGAGTGGTGTTCTGAAGGAGTATGGCGTAGAGGTGCTGGGAACCAGCGTTGAAGCCATCATGAACACCGAGGACCGCGACCTTTTCGTAAAGGAGTTGAACAAGGTTGACCTCAAGGTACCTGTATCACAGGCTTGCGAAAACATGGAGGATGCCGTAGCTGCAGCACGCAAGATCGGATACCCCATCATGATTCGTTCAGCATACGCTTTGGGTGGTCTTGGTTCAGGTGTTTGTCCCACAGAAGAGAAATTCAAGGAAATCGCAGAATCTGCCTTCACCTTCGCACCCCAGGTATTGGTCGAGGAGAGCCTCAAGGGTTGGAAGGAGATTGAGTTTGAGTGTATCCGCGATGCTAACGACCACTGTTTCACCGTGGCAAGCATGGAGAACTTCGACCCCCTCGGCATCCATACCGGCGAGAGTATCGTAGTTGCTCCCACCATGTCACTTACCAAGGAGCAGGTTGAGTATTTGCAGGACATCAGCCGCCGTTGCGTTCGTCACCTCAACATCGTAGGTGAGTGTAACATCCAGTTTGCATTCAACGCACAGACAAACGACTACCGTATCATCGAGATCAACGCTCGCTTGAGCCGTTCATCAGCTTTGGCTTCTAAGGCAACCGGTTATCCCTTGGCATTCGTGGCTGCGAAGATTGCTCTCGGTTATACCCTCGACCAGATTGGCGAGATGGGTACACCCAACAGCGCTTACGTAGCACCCAGCCTTGATTATATGATTTGTAAGATTCCTCGCTGGGACCTTACCAAGTTTGCTGGCGTGAGCCGTTTGATTGGTTCAAGCATGAAGTCAGTCGGCGAAATCATGTCTATCGGTCGCTCGTTCGAGGAAATGCTGCAGAAGGGTCTTCGTATGATTGGCCAGGGCATGCACGGTTTTGTTGGCAATGACCACACCAAGTTCGAGAACCTTGACGAAGAATTGGCAAATCCCACCGACCTCCGCATCTTTGCTATTGCTCAGGCATTGGAGGAAGGATACACCATTGAGCGTATCGAGGAACTGACCAAGATTGACACCTGGTTCCTTTCACGCATGAAGCACATCGTTGACCTAAAGCACGAATTGATGCAGTACAACAGCATCGAGGAGATCAGCGAGGCAAAGATGCGCGAGGTAAAGGGTGCAGGTTTCTCTGACTTCCAGATTGCACGCTTCGTACTCAAGCCTCAGGGCAACATGGAGAAGGCAAACCTTGACGTGCGCAAGGCTCGTAAGCAGATGGGCATTCTTCCCACCGTTCGCCGTATTGAAACCGTCGGTGGCGAGCATCCCGAACTCACCAACTACTTGTACTTCACCTACCTGCCTTTGGTTGAGCCTACTCACGCCGACACCATGAGTACCGAGGAGTGGAAGCAGATTTGCGCTACCACCGCAGACAAGATGACTCACTCAATTGAGTACTACAAGAACGAGAAGTCTGTTATCGTTCTCGGTTCGGGTGCATACCGCATTGGTTCAAGCGTTGAGTTTGACTGGTGCTCGGTAAATGCCATCAACACCGCTCGCAAGTTGGGTTACAAGTCTATCATGATCAACTACAACCCCGAGACCGTATCAACTGACTATGATATGTGCGACCGCCTGTACTTCGACGAACTCTCATTGGAGCGTGTTCTCGACGTTATAGACCTTGAGTCACCCCGTGGCGTTGTTGTCAGCGTAGGTGGTCAGATTCCCAATAACCTCGCAATGAAGTTGCACCGTCAGGGTGTTCCCGTATTGGGTACATCTCCCACCGACATCGACCGTGCCGAGAACCGCGACAAGTTCTCTGCTATGCTCGATAAGTTGGGTATCGACCAGCCCGCATGGCGTGCCTTGACTTCGATGGACGACATCAAGGAGTTTGTCGACAAGGTAGGTTATCCCGTACTCGTTCGCCCCTCTTACGTACTCTCTGGTGCTGCCATGAACGTATGTTACGATGATGAGCAGTTGGAGCGCTTCTTGAGCATGGCTACCGAGGTCAGCAAGGACTTCCCCGTAGTTGTAAGCCAGTTCATGCAGGATACCAAGGAGATTGAGTTCGATGCTGTTGCCGACAAGGGCGAGGTAGTTGAATACGCTATCTCTGAGCACGTTGAGTATGCCGGTGTTCACTCTGGTGATGCCACTATGGTATTCCCCGCACAGAACATCTATTTCTCTACCGTTCGTCAGATCAAGAAGATTGCACGCCGCATCGCTGCCGAATTGAACATCTCTGGTCCTTTCAACATCCAGTTCCTGGCAAAGAACCGTGAGGTAAAGGTTATCGAGTGTAACCTCCGTGCCAGCCGTTCATTCCCCTTCGTGAGCAAGATTCTGAAGCGCAACTTCATTGAGACTGCCACAAAGATTATGCTCGACGCTCCCTACTCTCGTCCCGAGAAGAGTGAGTTCGACATCGACCGCATCGGTGTCAAGGCCAGTCAGTTCTCATTCAACCGTCTGTCAAACGCAGACCCCGTATTGGGCGTAGACATGAGTTCAACCGGTGAGGTTGGTTGTATGGGTGACGACTTGAACGAGGCAATCCTCAACTCTCTTATTGCCACCGGTTACAGTTTGCCCAAGAAGAACATCCTGCTCTCAAGCGGTGGTGCGAAGGCAAAGGTACAGTTGCTCGAGCCCGCTCAGCAATTGGTAAAGAATGGTTATACCATCTACGCAACCGCTGGTACTGCCAAGTTCCTTGCTGACAATGGTGTTGAATGCCAGGTTGTAACATGGCCCGATGAGGAAGGTCAGGCAAACAATGTTATCGACATGATTGCCGAGCACAAGTTCGACCTTATCATCAACATTCCCAAGAATCAGACAAAGCGTGAGTTGACCAATGGTTACCGCATTCGTCGTGACGCCATCGATCACAACATCCCCTTGATGACCAATGCCCGTTTGGCAAAGGCATTCATTGAGGCAATTTGCGCATTGAAGCTTGAGGATATCAAGATCAAGAGTTGGCAGGAGTATAACGCATAATAGGCGTTTCATTCCCATAATAACAGTGCGCTACCCTATCCACGGGGTAGCGCACTTATTTTATGCTCCCAAAATGCCAAGACAGAGCAACAGACGTCTTAACCACATGAAAGATGCCCCTGATATATTCGTGTATAGTCATCTCAAATGAGCAGTATTCATCATAATAAAGAGAAAATGCTGATTCGACATGCATTACAAGGAAAAAGCAAAATAACGCGCATTGTTGATTGACGTAAATCAAGAACTAAGCATGTTTTTGCAGAAAAAAGCACACAGGTATTGCTATTTTGCTAAAAAGCAGTACCTTTGCATCAGTTTTTCATGGTATTAGATTTAAGGTTAGTAAAAAGGTTGGTTGTCGGGACGACAACCTCTTTTTTTGTCCATAAGTATTCTCATTAATAATAAACATATTTATGAAGAAAATTTTTATGCTTATCATGATGGCGGTTTCTGCCATCTCTGTCAATGCACAGGAAGTTAACAAATCAACCGTACAGAGTCAGGCAAATGCAGCCGCAGATGCTCAGAAGGACCTCAAGAAGGTTGATACCGGTGACAAGTTGTGGAAGTTCTCGGGCGTAGCAGGTTTGAACGCAGCTGCAACAGGATTGGTAAACTGGGCCGCTGGTGGTAACAACAACGTGAATGGTGTTGTTTACGGACGCTTGCGTTTGCTCTATCATAAAGACAGATTAGCATGGGATTCAAACCTCGATGCAGAATTTGGTTTGAGTTACATCGACCAGACCAATGATCAGTGGCAGAAATCAAGCGACCGCCTTAAGTTCAACACCAAATTGGGTTACGAGATTGCAAAGGGTTGGTATGCTACCGGTCTGCTGGGCTTCAACACACAGTTCGCATTGGGTCGCAGTTACAACGGTTTGAACGATGACAACCCAATCATCTCAAAGTTCATGGCTCCCGCTTATACTGATATTTCTGTCGGTATTGACTGGAAACCCAACGATATCTTCTCAGTTTACGTATCTCCCATTGCAGGCCGTTTCACCACCGTTGGAGTAAGCGACGGAACCAACCGCAAGTACAACAACCTGTACCCCATTGCCGATGGCGGTTTGGAACAGGCACTCAAGGACAAGTACGCTGTATGGAAGTATGATGAGAACAACAACAAGGATTACAGCATCAACACTCGTTCTGAGTTAGGTTTCTCGCTCAAAGGTGCCCTGAACTACAGTTACAAGGACTTGAAGGTAATCAGCACCCTTGGCCTCTACACACCCTACTCATGGGATAAGAAAGAGATCGGCAAGAACGGCAATGGTAACCCCATCTACCGCGACAACAACCGTCGCATCGGCAACTTCGATGTAGATTGGGATGTAGCCATTTCATACCAGTTCCTCAAGTACCTTCAAGTATCGCTTTCTACCTCGCTCAAGTACTACAATGGCGTAATGATCGAGAAGGATGGCTATGCTTGCGAGCGCGTACAGTTCAAGACTATCCTCGGCGTAGGCGTTGGATATAACTTCTAAAAAGAACACAAAACTTTTTTCACCACATAAGCTAAATAGAGTCTGCTCAACAAGCAGTCTCTATTTTTTTCATTTATAAAGAATACCACTGAATTTTGTAACATTAAAAGAAAAGACCGGCAGAATAGAAAAGGCAAGATGCTCACAATCTCGTGCTTTTGAGCACCACCCAACATTAACACCAGTTAAATTCTGTAAGTAAGCACCTATTTACAAATAAAATTCGTATCTTTGCGGACGAAAGAGACGAATAAGCGAAACACTTATATAATAAGAATACTATGGCCGATTGGAAAACTGCTCTTGCTGCTCTTGGAGCCAGCGAAGAGGATAATGATAAGGTTGAAAAGACAGAAGTCGAACGCAAGAAACGCGTTGGTGTTGTGTATTCTACCAATCCCGACTACGAATACGAGGACATTGCAGAAGAGGAATGCCCCACCCTGCCAAAGAATCAGCAAAAACTGCGTGTCAGCATGGAACGCGCAGGACGTGCCGGAAAGACAGTTACGCTTGTAAAGGGATTCATGGGAACTGAATCTGACAAGAATGCCCTTTGCAAAATGCTAAAGCAGAAATGTGGCGTTGGTGGTTCGGTTTCAGATGGTGAGATTGTCATTCAAGGCGACCAACGCCAGAAACTTGTAGAAATACTCAAGAAAGAAGGTTATACACAAACCAAATGAAGTGTGACCAGTCAAAACGTCTTTTTGGTTATAGAAAAGAAACAGAACTATGGAATACATGACACAAGAATGCTACGACAACCTCGTAGCAGAATTGAACGAACTGATAAATGTTGAGTTACCTAAAGTCAAGAACGAAATATCAGAGGCTCGCGACAAGGGTGATCTCAGCGAGAATTTCGAATACCATGCAGCCAAGCGTGCGCAAGGAAAGTTGTTGGGCAGAATACGCTTCAAGCAGAGGGTACTGCAATTTGCCAGGGTTATGGACACATCCAACCTTGGAAGCGACACCGTGGGATTGTTCCGTAAAGTGGAGATTATCAATTTAGCCAACAACACCAAAATGGCATATACGATTGTCAATCCACACGAAGCCAATCTAAGGGAGCAGAAGATATCAATCAAGTCGCCTATTGCCGAAGCACTTGTCGGCAAGAAAGTAGGCGATGAAGTAGAGGTAAAAGTCCCACAAGGCGTGCTGAAACTTCGCATAGAGAGCATCTCTATTTAGGCAAAGCATGCAAGTTGACCTTGCAATACTTCAATAAAGATAATATTATGAGAAAACTGAACCTTTTTATGATATTCGTAGTTGTACTCACAACAATGAGCATGCAAGCTAAACGAAATCAGAAGTTTACCGGATATCTTTTCACATATTTTGAAGGACGTGGAGAAGGTAACCTACAAGAGCAACTGCGTTTTGCCATCAGCGATGATGGCATCAACTGGAAGGCACTCAACAACAACCGTCCAGTCATAGCCAGCGACAGCATAAGCACCACGGGAGGTATCAGAGACCCTCACATACTTCGCGGCGAAGATGGCAACTTCTACATTGTTGCTACGGATATGTTTACCATTCGTGACGGTTGGGGAAGCAATCCAGGCATCGTGATGCTGAAATCAAAAGACCTCATCAACTGGTCACATGCCAAAATAAACCTACCCAAGGACTATGCCGAACACTTTGGAGATGCATTCTGGGTATGGGCACCACAGACCATCTACGACCGTAAGGCAAAAAAATACATGATTTACTTTACCTTGCAACGCAACGACCGTAAAAGTCTGATTACCTACTATGCTTATGCCAACAAGGACTTCACAGGATTTGAGAGCGAACCACAAGTGCTGTTCTCAGCAAAATATGGTTCCATTGACGCAGATATCATATACAAGGATGGCATTTACCATCTGTTCTATAAAGGCAACACGAAGGACGAGAACGGACGAGAAATACAAAATGGCATCCAGCAAGCTACGTCGAAGAACCTTCTCGGTCCCTATGTCGAAGACTTCAAATACATCGATGCCTATGCCAACAATCGCATCGTGGTGGAAGGAAGCGGCATCTTCAAACTCAACGATAAGGACGAGTACATCCTAATGTACGACCTGTATAGCGATGGACGATACGAGTTTCAGCGAAGCAAAGACCTATTCAACTTTACAGAGAAACCAGAGTCGTTCACCAAGGACTTTTTCCCTCGGCACGGCACCGTATGCTCTGTTACCGCAAAGGAAATGAAAAGATTAAAAGAAAAATGGGAAAACTAACAAAATACTAAAAACTTAACTAATCTAAAATGAAAAAGATTTTACTAATGTTGTCGATTTTCACATCAACAACACTATTCGCGCAACGCCAGTTCAGATTTGACACGTTGAATCCAGACGCTCACGATCCAGTTATGGCCAAGGGAGAGGATGGCAGGTACTATTGTTTCATGACTGGCATGAATGTCGGTGTGATGTCGAGTGATGACCTCAAGACATGGAAGCGCGAACCCAATGCCTTGCCAGAAACACCACAATGGGCAAAAGACACCGTGCCCGGATATAATGGACACACTTGGGCTCCAGACATCAGTTACCACAATGGATTATGGCATTTGTACTACTCATGCTCCACATTCGGAAAGAATGGCAGTGCCATCGGTTTAGCGGTCAACAAGACACTCGACCCCAAGTCTTCCGACTTCAAATGGGAGGACAAAGGAATGGTCATTGCCTCTCATCGCAGAGTAGATAATTGGAATGCCATCGACCCTAACCTAATCGTTACAAAGAAAGGACAGCCCTACCTGACATACGGTTCGTTTTGGGACGGAATCCAGTTAGTGAAACTCTCTAAGAAAGACTTCAAGACACCTGTAACAAAACCAGTTACGATAGCAAGAAGACTTGGCAGACGCGTTTCGCTTGAGGAAGTAAACAACCCTGAATACTTTGAGGTTGAAGGAGGAAACACTATCGAGGCTGGTGAGAATGCCATCGAAGCACCATTCATATTCTATCACAATGGTTATTATTATCTGTTTGTAAGTTTCGATTATTGTTGCCGAGGACAGAACTCTACCTACAAGACGGTATATGGACGCTCGAAAAAGGTTGAAGGACCATACGTTGACAAGACAGGAAAGCCAATGGAGTATGGTGGTGGAACCCTCTTGTATGGACCTGACGAAACGTACTTTGGCGTAGGCCATTGTGCCGCATATGAGTTTGACAACCAATGCTACTTCATCTCACACGCTTACGTCAAGGACAAGAACGGTGCGGCCAAGATCTTTATCCGACCCATCAATTTTGATAAAGACGGGTGGATTGTCAAACAGTAAAAGCAACCCTGTGAGGTAATGCCTCGCAAAGGGAATTAACGGGAGTTAGCAGGAGTTTGTCTATTAACCGAATGACAGAAGAACCCCTATTACTCCCGTTTATTTCATAAATAATATAAACAAAATGTGGATTATTATTCTCATAACAGTCTTATCAGTACTGATTCTCGGTTACATATGGCTTTCGTTTGCCATAAGCAGATTTGGTACAATAAGGCGTAAACTCCCTACCAAACGCTGGAAGCGGGGACTATGTGGTGCAGGTATTATGGCATTGGTGATGCTTATGACTTACCTTGCTTTTGACTTTGTCAATATGGTAATCATTATGCTTCACCTTCTCGTTATATGGCTATTGTGCGATGGTGTTGCATTCATCATAAAACGCTGTCGCAAAATAGGTTTCAGGCACTATTATGCTGGCATCAGCGCCTTTGCACTTACCACAATATGGTTGGGCATAGGATGGTACAATGCACATCATATTTATAGAACCGCATACCAAATCAGTACAAGCAAGCCATTAGGAATGCAGAAACTACGCATCGTGGGATTATCCGACTCACATGTTGGAGCCACTTTCCACTGGCAAGAGTTTGAGGAATACATTGACCAGATCAACAAAGAGAATCCTGACATAGTAGTCATCATGGGTGATTTCATCGATGACGACACATCAAAAGAGGACATGGAAAACAGTTGCCGAGCACTCAGCAAACTGAAAACAGAATATGGCGTGTATTTCGTGTATGGAAACCATGACGAAGGATACTGGAACAACAGTTACCGTGGATATTCTATTGAAGACCTCAACCGCCATCTATTGGCAAACGGAGTAAGGATTTTGAACGATGAGATGGTACCTATCAACGAGCATATTTACGTGTGTGGACGTCTCGACAAGCAGAGGAGTCAAAACAGATTAAGTGCATCAACGCTGATGCAAGGACGCGGTCAAGACGATTATACGATATGCCTTGACCATGAACCCAACGACTACAAAGCAGAGACTGATAGCAAAATGGACCTCGTCATCTCGGGTCACACTCATGGCGGACAATTTCTTGGCTTAGGCAGTTTTGGCGTTGCAATAGGCGCAAACGATGCGTATTACGGTCACGAACGACACAACGATACTGACTTTATCGTCTCATCTGGCATAGGTGACTGGGCAATAAAGTTCAAGACGGGTTGTATCTCCGAATACGTCGTAATTGACATTGAGAAACAATAAAAAACGCAGATTAAGTAGACAGAGTCAGATTATGGTGCAATTCGATAATCCGTGACCTACTTAATCTGCGTTTTTATAACGCACTACTAATAGCAATTATTACTTCGCTACTTTCTTACCGTTCTTGATGTAGATACCCTTGTTGTTTGTATCTGTCACACGACGACCAGAAAGGTCGTACCATTGACCATCTCCTACCTCAATGAGTTCATTGCCTGGGAAGAGAGGGATGTTGATGATACCATCTGCTTCATCGTGCTTTACCAATCGGACATTACCCAGCAATGCCTCAACAAGACCATTGCTTGTAGTAGGCACAGACCATGAGAGGATACAGTTGCCACTTGCAGTCACTTCAAAGTCAATGCTCTTGTCAGTTGACTGGGTGATACGAGCCGAAGAACCGTTGGCAGACATCATATACTCGGGTTTTGCAGCCAGTTTTGCAACACTCTTAGTACCCACCTTTACCTGGCAGGTGATATTGGGCTTAGTCTTCCAACCCACCAAAGAATAAGACAAAGTGTAGTTGCCAGGCTCCAGTTTCAGTCGATATTTGCTTTCTTCACCATAACTTACCTTGCCACCACTTGTTCCGGCACGGAAGTAGAAAGCATAAGGCATCAGTCCCTCGGGAGAGAAACTCATGATGCGAGGACCGCTATCGTAGTTGCCGGCACCGCGGGTACCACCTTCGTAGATAGCCTTCCAACCGGCAGGAATGCAACCACCACCACTGAAGTCGAACTCATCCGAGAAAAGACTCTCCTGCTCTTCTGCCATCTCGGGCATATCCTCACGAGCCTTGCTCTTTGTGAACACATAGGTATTGACACTCCATGCCTCGGCAGAAACAACGGGAGCACATGTTTCCTCTTCCAAGGAGAGTTCTGTTTTCTTGGCGTTCTTGTTCGATGTCGTCACAATCTGCGATCCACCTTGCGTATAACAAGGCAGGTCAATGGTAGTTGCCACCGTATTGTCAGAGGGGTTAAGAAGCATCACAATGATGCTATCGCCCGTAACACTCTGATAAGCAGATGCGGTCAGCTTGCCCGACTCGTCATCAAGCACGTGGCGAACACGCGTACTTCCCGATACATACTTGGCATACTGTGAAAGAATATAACCACGCTTGGTGATGGCATTATTGGTGGTGCCATACTGACCATCACCATACACACCATAATAACGCTTCAGAGAATAATGAACCCATGCACTCATGTTTGCCAACATAGCATCATTGACACTTCGTGCAAAAAGGAAACCATCATCCTTCCAGTTGATATTCTGATTGTTGTTCTGTTGGCGCTCATTGATAAGGTACTCTGTCATCCACACCTCCTTGCCCTTTTGTGCAGCAAGGGGATACGACGAACCGTTCCAACCATAGAAGTGTCCTCCTACGATGTCAAGTTCTGCACAAGCTGCATCATCGTTGAGGATAGGTTCATGCATGCTCTTGGTAAAATGGATGGCTTCGGGAGCAATAATCTTGCACTTGATGAGATGACCATAGTTCTTGAGGAACTTTGCCATCTGGGCGCCCGTCCAGATACAACTCTCGTATTCTGCGTTCCAGTCGGGCTCGTTCTGAATAGAAACAGCATCAATGGTGACTCCCTGCTTCTTCATGTACTCGTAATACTCATTCAGTCGATTTGCCCAGTCCTCATAACGTGACTCAAGCAACGAACCGCCATTTGCCGCAGCGTTGTTAGACTTCCACGATGCAGGAGGCGTCCAAGGTGATGCAAACACAAAGGCACCATACTTTTTTGCCCTCTTGGCATTGGCCACACCTGCACTCCAAGCGTTTTTGTCAGAAGAAATGTAGAGACGAACGATGTTCAAACCCAACTGACTGGAACCCTTGCCAAAGAGTTTGTCCATATCAGAGTCATTGAGCCAATACGACCATGTTGGACTGGGCGAGAAACCTCCGAAACCCGTCACATGCTGGTACTTTACCCTACTGTCAATGCTGATGGTTGCCGTCTTGTCCTGAGCCGTAGCTTGCAAGCCAAGCGCCATAGCCAACGTAAAAAAAATCTTTTTCATGTTAGTATTATAGTTAATCCGATTTATCGTTGCTGTCTTTCTGTCTTACGAGAGCATTATTGCATAACCTCCAATGCCAGACAAGAGGAAAGCCACGAAGTATTCTCTAAGACATTGCAAATTTACAAAAAAGAATACGATATTGCAATTTATAGACACAAAAACTTCCTGCCATTTCACACTCAAAAAACGCAAAAACACATTATCGTCACATAGACACGTCAACAAAATACCACGATTACAACAAGAATACACCATTTTTATCAAAAACTTCATATTATTGAATCATTAATAGCAATTTTATTTATAACTTTGCAAAAGCAATGCGAATAGATAGTTTTCATCCTCTGGTCCTCAATGTAGGCAAAGCCGTACACAACGCCGATTGGAACTGGCAAAACGTGTGCAGCCCCTTCGCTCGAATCTACTACGTTGTAGCAGGCGAAGCAGAATTCGACATGAATGGGAGACGCTACAAACTACGCCCAGGCAATATGTATCTGATTCCGCCATTCGCCACACACACCACACAGTGTACCGGTCGATTTGTGCATTATTACATACATATCTATGAGGAAGATATGAGTGGAAGCGCGATGTTCGAGGAAAATGACTTTCCTGTTGAGATAATGTCGCAAAGGGATGATGAAGGTCTTTTTGAGCGGCTTGCTGCTCTGAACCCTTTCATGACACTCGAGCAGAGTAATCCCGAGTCATACGACAACAACAAGACACTCGTGCAATCCATTATCTATAACAAGCAGCGCCCCGAATGGCTGAAGATGGAGTCGCGTGGTATCATCTACCAGTTGTGCGCCCGTTTCGTAGCCGATGCCAAGGCAAAGTCCTTCACAAAGGACAAGCGTGTGCTTCGCACCATACGACTCATTCACGAGAGGCTAAGCGAACACATCTCAGTCGACCAACTGGCACACGAGGCAGACTTGTCGCCCGAGCATTATATCCGCTTGTTCTGCAAGGTCATAGGCGTCACTCCGATGCTCTACATCAACCATAAGCGAATAGAAAAGGCACAGTTGCTTTTGCTCACCACCGAATCATCGGTTAAAGAGGTTGCGCAGACTTTGGGCTTTACAGACAACTCGTACTTCGTCAGAGTATTCAAGCGGGTTACAGGAATCACGCCGAGCGAGTACCGACGACAGTCACCCAAACAACCGGCACGCAGTTAAGCAAGCCTTCACACAGAATTCAAAATTAGTAAAAGAGTAGTAAAAAAGAAGCAATATATAATAGAAAGAAGTATCCTATACCCAAACTGAATAAAAAAAATTATTTAATAGAAACCAAAACCTATACCCAAACTGAACCTATACCCAAATTAAATTTGGAATGATTATAATTATTTAGATTTAATTCTATACCCAGATTTTGTGTTAGTTAGTAAAAGGGACGGTCACTATTACGATTCATTCGTATAGTACCGTCCCTTGGTTTTTATTTAAATCCCATTCCATCAAACTTCAGGACAAAATCCTTACCCTCTGATTGAGGATCATCGTCAGCACTGATGGTGTATCCAATGTCCTTGCCCTTCTGGGGAAGATCCCAGCAAATATGTTCACCCTTTCCGACCTTAACATCGAAAGAAGCACTGATGGGTTCCAGAACATTCTGTTCCTTATTGTAAACGAAGAAATTGATTGACGATTCCTTAACAAACTTCAGGTCATCTCCAACCATCTCCTCTCCATGGCTATCCTCGACATAAGCAACAAGGATGCTGCCATCCGTACGCTTCCAGTAGCAACATTCAATGCAGCCCCAACCGCCACCTTCCTGAGAAAAGAGCATATAACCATTCTTCTCATCAAGAGTAATGAAGTCAGAATTTTCAGTAAAGAAACGGTCAACTGCCTCGGGTTCATCTGCATAATATTCATGAGTTCCAGGCAACAGGGCTTTCACGAAGTTCTTGACACTTACCCCACCCTTTACGGGCCAAGACTGCTTTGTCAAAGACTCCATGCCCAAATTTGACACGGTCTGTGCCTCGGTAGCAACGGGGGCATCCTTTACCTCTTCCACCTTGGCCACACTATCCTTCTTGGCTTCCTCGCCACTTGCCTTCTCTGCCTTATTGCCACATGCGGTCAACGCACAAAAAGCAATGGCATACAAATAAATTTTCTTCATAATTGCTTTGATATTAGAAATTCACGTCCCAAAATTAGTAAATTACTTCCACTTTTTATGTAAAATAATGTGAATTTCTCCTTAATTTCAGTAATAGATGTTCATTTTTGACCGAAAATAATTATCTTTGCATATAATAACCATAAAAAATGAAATAACATTTATTTATATAAAATGAAAACCAAATCCTTTGCAATAATCACGCTTACCGCACTCTTGACGGGTTGCAGTAGCAACAATACTAACAATAACAGCGAAAAGGCTGAGGAAAAAGACTCTGTGCAGACCGAGCAGATAGTAGAGGAAACGGCACAACCTGCCGTTGAAGAAAAGCAGGAAATGCTCATCACGCCCGACCTCATGTTCTGCAACCTGAAAGGGAACGTGAAGAAATGCACATTGTATCCAAGCGACCCACCTTACAATAGTTTCACTTTTGACGAGAATGGCAACATCACCGAAATCAGCGAATCATACGCAAAAGTAACCAACATCAAAAGAGACGGCAAGGGACGCATCACATGTCTGAGCATGATGGACGGCATTAACCGAGAGTATGCCATAGAATATGCTTACAATGCCGACGGCACCGTTGCAAAGCGCAGTTGCGATGCCCTGCCCGATGGATTGGCACATGAGTTCAAGTACACTTATGACGATCAGGGTCGGGTAAAGAAAGAGAAAGGTTGGTCTGATGGTCCCGGTGAAATAGAATACCGATACGAGTACACCAAAGTTGACGAGCATGGCAACTGGACGGAGCGCAAGCGTACACTCTTGATGGAGGGCGAAGAACCCACGGTAATGACCGAAGAAAGAAAAATTGAGTATTTCAAGTAAAGTCCAAGAAAGCCAGAAAAGCGCGCAAGGTACAAAAGGTACTCTCAGAGTATTAGTTGCAATCATGTTTATATAAAAGAAAAAAAAAGAAATATGAAATCACTCTTAATAAAAGACACAACGCTCGAAGAGCGTAGAGACATCGTGCAGAATGCATTGAGTTTCGGAGCAGGCGACTGCGATGACTGCGACCTTTCAGACTTGTATGACGACTACATCTTGGGATTGAAGGAGTTAGCCGACATCAACCGCGAGTTCAGCGCAAAGCATGCTGGCGAAGTCATTGCCGGAGAACTGACAAAACCTGCGTCGGGTGCAGATAGCACCCACAACGACAATACCGCAATGAACAGTTAGACCTATACATCTTAATATACCATCATGAAAAACTACGCAAGTATATTCTTCACATACCTGTTCTTGCTATCTATGCCTTCGACAGTAAAGGCTCAATTGATAATCAACGAGATCATGCAGTCAAACATAGATGGAGTATTTGACAATCTGAACCAGTTTCCCGATTCATGGGTAGAACTGTACAATCCTGGCAACATCGAAGAGAGTCTGTCGGATTACTGCATCGGCGAAAAGGCAGATGCCTCGAAGGCATGGAAATTGCCCAAAGGCAAAGTGTCACCTAAGGGCTACTGCCTTATCTATTGCGACAACGAGGCCAATGGCCTGCATACCGATTTCCGACTTGACACCGATAAGAACTTCGAACTGCACCTTTTTAAGAACGGGGTGGTCGTCGACACACTGGGAAGTCTCAAGAAAATGCCCGCACCACATGTGGGTTACGGACGAGAGAAAGATGCTTCCGACAAATGGGGATATGAACTGAACCCAACGCCAGGAAGCATCAACAAGGGAGGGCACTCCGACATCATCCTGGGCGAGCCAGTCTTCAGTCACGAGGGATGCGTTATGAAGAAAGGCACCATGATCACACTCACCATCACCCCACCCGACGATGCGCCCGAAGGAACCCGTGTGCTCTTCACGACCGACGGTTCCGAACCCAGCAAATATGGACAGGTATTGGCAAAAGGTTCCTCCATACACATAAGCAGTAACAAGATAGTCCGTGCCAAACTGACATGCGAAGAATGCATTTCGCCACGCTCTACCACACAGTCATACATCTTTCTGGACAGAGAGATGACATTGCCCGTCGTATCCATCGCCACCAACGATGAATACCTATACGACGACAAGAAGGGCATTTACGTAAAGGGAAGCTACAACAGCGAGAAAGCCAACTACGAATACAATTGGCGCCGTCCCGTCAACATCGAGTTATTTGAGCAATTCTATGACGAGAGCGTCATCAACCAACTATGCGAAGCCCGTACGGCCGGAGCCGCCTCGCGCTCACTCGACCTCAAGAGTCTTGCCATTTATGCTAACGAACGTTTCGGAAAGAAGAAATTCAAGTATGAATTCTTCCCCGACCAACGCGAGGGACAGAAGAACTACAGGTCGCTCGTACTGCGTAACGCAGGCAACGACTTCCACTACCTGTATTTGCGCGATGCCCTTTGCCAGCGAGTCATGGCAGAGCATGCCGACATCGACTGGCAGGCATGGCGACCAGTCATCATCTACCTCAACGGGGTATACAAAGGCATACTGAACATACGCGAGCGTGGCAATGACCACAACATCTACACCAACTACAACGAACTGGAGGACGTGGATGTGGTGGAGAACTGGTACAGCATTAAAAAGGGAACCGGTGACAACCTCAACGCCTTCCGCAAATTCTACAAAGAAGAGGGACATACCTGGGACGAGTTTTCCGAGTGGATGGATTGCGATGAGTTCATCAACATCATGATCATGAACTGCTACTTCGGCAATATAGACTACCCATCAAACAACAACATGATGTGGCGCCCACACCAGGAAGGCGGACGCTGGAGATGGATTGCCAAGGACGTGGACTATACCATTGGAATATACTGGAACAATGCAACAAGATCTGACTTCAACTACATAAAGTGGCTCTACACGCCCGGTTATGAAGCCCAGGCACATTGGGGTAATACGGCAAACGAGACCTTGCTTTTCCGCAGACTGATGGAGGACGAGACATTTGCCCGTCGTTTCATCGACCGTTACCTTGTCTATATGGGCGATTTTCTCAATCTCGATGCCATCTGGAAGATATGGGAACCTATGTACGAGATGATTCGTACGGAGTACCCCATTCACCGCAAACTGTTCAACGAATGGTGGCCCAACTACGGCGAAGAGATGAGCAAGGCACAGGAATGGATAAAAGAGCGCAACGGTCACGTTATGAATCATTTGCAGGAGCAATACGAATTAGGTAGCATCGTAAACGTGAAGGTGAACGATGAGTTGACCGACAACGAATTGCAAGGTATTCGCATCAACATGAACGAAGTAGACCTGAGCAATGGACGCTTTGACGGTTCGTGGTATGTTGGTCGCAAAGTCATGTTAAGTGCAACATCAGAAGACGACAACAACAAAGTGACCGGTTGGAAGGTAACCTACCACTACAAACAAAGCAATAAAGAGGAAAAGACTGAGGTAATAACCAAAGGAGCATCATTTTCGCTCAATATCATCAACAATGACTTGATAACCATCAATGCCATAACACAACCATCCGCTGACATCGAGAACAGCATGGCAAACGTTGAAAGTCACTCATCCGAAGAATTCTACGACCTGCAAGGCAGACGCGTCACCACCGTCCGTCACGGCCAATGGGTAATAGACGCAAAGAAGAAACGAGTAGTAGTAAAGTAAACAAACAGATTGCTTCTCGAACTGAAAAGTGACGTGTGACAAATGTGACAAACGTGACACACATCCAATTCCCTTTTAATGAGTAGAAACTCTTATGAGCGACAAGAGCCATTTTATTTGTCGGCATTTTTCTATCCTCTATCCTGCACATAAGGTAAACACGACGTTTGCACGAGGATCCCCTGCAATTTGCAGAGACACCTCGGAAGCACCTCAGGTGCACCTCGTGCAATGAACAGAAACAATTCTCATTATCAATACGTTATAATTCTAAAATATTGCTGTCCGGTAAAACTTTTTTTGAATTGATAAATTTAGGGCTGGTACTTGCACGAAGTATCAGCCCTTTTGGTTATCTTTGCTTTTACCACAAAACAAAAATCATAACCATGGGCAAAGATAGCAATTTTACCG
>JAZUKS010000003.1:0-6620 GCA_045643405.1 Bacteroidaceae bacterium
AGATAATAGTCTATTTTTGTTAATATTTCAGAATTGTAACTTATTGATAATGAGAATTGTTTTCGAGCATTACACGAGCTGCACCTGAGGTGCTTCTGAGGTGTCTCTGCAAATTGCAGAGACAGCTCGTGCAAACGTAAGATTCACTTCGGGTGTTGGTCAGAGGAAGATAAAATGTACAAAGTATAGTAAATAATACTTTACAAAAATATATCTTGAATAAAAACGTTCCCATCTCTATAAACCTATGTTGCATAGAAGGGGCTGTCACACTCGTCAAGATTGGTGGGTTATAATGTGTCCAATCGAATATATTTTCCATATTTTATTGCAAAATCGCCCATAGATCTTCGCAGACCTGTGGGCGTGTGAGGTATCGGTCTTCCACTTGAATTCGAAGTGTGGACGTGGGAACCATGTGTTGTGATGTATGAGGGCGTCGAACCTGAGCACCTTCCAAAGGTTCGTTGGTATCAGCATTCACCACGCGCCCTTTTACTATGTCGGCAGACATGATAATGGCTTGCAGGCATAGGAATGCCAGCAGAATAAATCGTTTTATAAAGTGAGGTTTTTAAGTTTTTTGTATTATGGTATTAGATACATAACAGATTAGAATAAGTGGTTTCTTATAATCACCTTTCGCCGATCTTCGCAGACCGGCGAAAGGGTGTGTACACTTGTCTTTTAACTAACTTTTTATTATTTCTAACATGAATCTCTTATTTGCCGAAGATGTATTTTTTCATCATCTTCTGCATTTCGTCTGAAGAGGGCTGACTGGCTTTGCACTTCTCCAAGATATGCTGTGTAAGTGCTTCTGGAAAGTCTGTTACTTTTTTCCACGTATCAACACGGTTCTTCCATCGGCCTTTGCTGGTCGTCTTGTCTACCCAGTTGTACTTGATGGCTTCACGTCCCATCTCGCTATACATACCATTCTTAAGCGAATAGGTTCCGTACTCGTGGGGTAGAATGATGTATTTGCCGTCTTTCTGTTTGGCAATCTCTGCACAGGCATATTCGCCGTTGGCGCGATACACTTTGACTTGGTTGTAGTCATCGCTGATGTGTTCCTTGTTTTCGCCTTCGTACTTAAAGGATTTCATGATCCATACGCCGATTATTTCCTTGTCGTCAACTTTGGTTTGCGCCAAAACATGGGTTGTGCCCAGCATGGTGAAAAGCATTACTGAGAAGATTGCGATGATTCGATTCTTTTTCATAAATGATGTTTTTAATTGGTTGTATTACAGATTTAACGATCTTTATAGTTGTTTGGCTGTTTGGTTTTCTAGTTGTTTATGTGCTAAACGACCACCAAACGACTAATCCTCCAAACGACTACTTGCAAGGGTTGTTTTTTGATTTCGTTGGCAAAGGTATGGTTTATGCGTAAAACAACCAAGTTTTTTAGTTTGCAAATTGTTTGCAAGTGATGTGAACTACGATTTTGTTGTTTCGACATAGTTTGCAAATAGTTTGCAAAAGGGGTGTAAACTACTTATAGTGAGTGAATAACAAAAATAATATGTAATTAGTCAGATTATGGTTTATTGTTAGATGTTGCTTCGGCTATTATGAAGTATTAACAATGTTTTTCACTTATTCCTATATCTGCCTTCAACCGTTATCAAGGAAATTTTAATTATGAAAAAACGTGCTATGTGTAAACCGTAATGTATATCTCAAAAATATGATTATAGTTTTGCAATGAACTCATCCCACTCCTTGCTACTGCCTTTCTTGCCAAACACTTTGTGGTAAAGTCGGCTTCGCACCGTGCTGATGCTACTTGTTTCCTTGCAGAGTGCCTGAGCAATCTCAGAAGGTGTGGCATTCAACTTCAAGAGAAGGCACACTTGGTACTCTATGGTTGACATCTGATGCAAGGTCATCAGTTTGTTGGTAAAGCCAGGGTAGGCACGTTTGAGCTGAGCATCTATTTCCTCCCAATCCTTCTTTTTCAATGACTCTCCATTCGCAAATCGCTTGCGTAGCGAAAGGTAGAAGTCGCTCTGAAGGAAGTCTTGCTCAACGTTGTTTAGTGCCTCGCGTATAGGCTCGGGTAAAGCCTCACGCTCTTGCATGATGCGTTGCAGTTCCTGCTCCACACGCTTCTTCTCCTTGCCCATGTGGTAGAAGTGGTTGATGAACCATACAAAAACAGTAACAATGAACAGAATGACGTAGATGAGCGTGTGCTTGGTGGCCTCCAGTTGCTTTTCGGCTTTCGAGAAGACATAGTGGTGAGCAGTTTCGCCCGTGCCTTCAACGTCGTGACGAATGATGCCAACAATATCTTTGCATCTGTCCTCCTCAAAATCCTTGCGGAGTTTCCATGCGTACTTTCTGCCCATCTCCTGAATGACCATCATGGAGTCGTTCGTGATGGTGAGGGGGTATGTGTTGTTGCCTTGCAGATACAGCACGTCGTTCTGGGATTTCTCTATAAACGTGTATCCTTCTATTTCCGAAGGAGTGATCATGGTTCCTGTTGGGGCAGATGCTAACTGACACTCATAAATGCAACTGTCGTCATAGATGCGCATCCATGTAGTGCCGTTAATAGGGTATTCCTCCACGTCGCCGTCGTAGGTGGTCATGGATTGCAGTTCCCACACGCCTTGTATGCGGAATGTCTTCTTGTCATCCTCATTGTTGCATGCCGTCAGCACAATGGCCAGCAGTATTGAAAAAACTATGTGAATTGTTCGTTTCATAATATTACACTTCGCAAAGATACACATTATTTGCGAAATGTTCATTGTGAAGTGACGAAATATTGTTCTTTTTTAGATAATTTATTAGTTATTAGATAATCTTTACAAATGCGTAATGGAGTGTTACGAAGGGATTACGAAGGGTTGCCGACTGGCTGGATGATGTGGAACTTGTCGGAGAACTCATTATGGATAGCATCCGTGGTAGAGAAACTTAGGGTTGCGACATCCATTGGTTTGTCGCAGTCTGAGCAGAATATGTTCAGGGATAGATTTGTCTTATGGCAGAATGAAAGAGGCACGGATTACGCAGTTTCTGTTCGTTAGTTTTCTTCTCCATAGGTGTTTGAGAGAAAAACAACAGAACCTGTGTAATCCGTGCCTGTAGTTTTGTAGATGTCGTATTTTATCGCTTCACCATCAGTACCACATTCTCGACGTGCTGTGTGTGGGGGAACATGTCGACGGGCTGTATCTTGACAACCTTGTACTGAGTGTCGAGCAACTGGATGTCGCGGGCTTGGGTTGCGGGATTGCAACTTACATATACGATGCGCTCGGGAGCCGCAAAAAGGATGGTGTCGATAACGTCCTGATGCATACCGGCGCGTGGGGGGTCAGTGATGATGACGTCGGGACGTCCGTGTTTCTCAATGAACTCGCGGTTAAGGATGTCCTTCATGTCGCCGGCATAGAAAAGTGTGTTGCCAATGCCGTTGATTTCGGAATTTACCTTGGCATCCTCAATTGCCTCGGGGACATACTCGATACCTATCACCTTCTTGAAATGACGAGCCACGAAGTTGGCAATGGTGCCAGTTCCTGTGTAGAGGTCGTAGAGCAGTTCTGCCTTTGCCGACTGAGAGGGTAGGGGCATGGTGGCAAACTCTCTGGCCACTTTATATAAAATGTAAGCCTGATCGGTGTTGGTTTGGTAGAAACTCTTGGGACCAACCTTGAATTTGAGGTCCTCCATCAGCTCGTAGATGAAGTCTGTTCCATAATACGTCTCCACGTTAAGATCGCCAAAGGTGTCGTTGCACTTGGGGTTGTAGACGTAGAGTAGGGAACTGATCTGTGGGAATGCCTGATGCAAGTCCTCTAACAAAGCCATGGCTGTTTCCTTGTCAAACTGGCTCTGTGTGCTGACCTCTTCGGATACGGCTTCCTTGTTGTTCTGGATGGGCTCTGTTGGACCGAACTGGATGATGACCATCCATTCTCCACTATGTGAGTTGCGCATCACGATGTCGCGCAACAAGCCATGTTGAGCGCGCAGATCGTAGAATGTGATATTATTCTTACACGCGTAGTCGAAGATGAAATTGCGAATCTGGTTGTTAAGGTTGTCCATCAACCAGCATTTCTGAATGGGAAGCACCTTGTCGAATGCTCCGGAGATGTGAAATCCAATGCCGGGATGGAAGGGCACACCCTGCTTCATCTGCTCATCGGTGAGCCATTGCTTGCTGGCGCATCCGAAGTCGAGCTTGTTGCGGTATTCCTGCGTTTGCTTTGATCCTAGGATGGGGGAGCACTCCGGCAACTCAACCTTGCCAATACGCTTGAGGTTGTCCATTACCTGACGTTGCTTCCACATTATCTGCTCTTCGTAGGGCAGACACTGCCATTTGCAACCTCCGCACAGGCCAAAATGCTCGCAGAAGGGTACGGCACGTTTTTCAGAAGGCTTGACAATGCGGACGGCTTTTGCCTCGGCATAATGATGCTTCTTGCGGGTGAGCTGCAGGTCGACGATGTCGCCAGGGACAACGTAAGGTACAAACACCACGAGGTCGTCAATACGTACCAACGCCTTGCCCTCGGCTGCCACGTCTGTTATCTCGATGCCCTCCAAAAGGGGCAATTCTTTTTTCTTTCTTGCCATAAAATGTGCTGTAAAACTTAATTTGTGCAAATTTACCAATTTTTTTTGAAAAAAAATGCATCATGCTTTGTTATTTGAGAAAAATCTCTTAACTTTGCTGAAAAGACAAGCTAATACCAACTAATTAATCATTTTTATTATTTATGAGTCAGAAAAGAGTTTATACCTTTGGCAACGGACAGGCTGAGGGTAATGCGCAGATGCGTGAGGTGTTGGGTGGTAAGGGTGCTAACCTTGCCGAGATGAACCACATCGGCGTTCCTGTGCCTCCTGGTTTTACTATCACTACAGATACTTGCAATGAGTACTATGAGGTAGGTCAGGAAAAGATTGTTGAGTTGTTGCAGGATGATGTCAATGCAGCCGTTGCCCATACTGAAAAATTAATGAACTGTAAGTTCGGTGACCCCAAGAATCCCTTGCTGGTTTCTGTTCGCTCGGGTGCCCGTGCCTCTATGCCCGGTATGATGGATACCATCTTGAACCTTGGTCTTAACGACGAGGTGGCTGCTGGTATGTGCGAAAAGACGGGCAATCCTCATTTCGTGTATGATAGCTACCGTCGTTTCGTTCAGATGTACGGTGACGTGGTACTTGGCATGAAGCCTGTCAACAAGGAAGATATCGATCCCTTTGAGGCTATCATTGAGAAGGTCAAGAAAGAGCAGGGCGTTACCCTCGACAAGGACCTCTCTGTTGAGAGTTTGAAGAAGTTGGTTGAGTTGTTCAAGGCTGCCATCAAGGAGCAGACCGGAAGTGACTTCCCCACCGATCCTAAGGAACAGCTTTGGGGTGCTATCTGTGCTGTGTTCCGCAGCTGGATGAACGAGCGTGCCATCCTTTATCGTAAGATGGAAGGCATTCCCGATGAATGGGGTACTGCCGTATCTGTTATGGCTATGGTATTCGGTAATATGGGCGAGACCTCTGCTACTGGCGTTTGCTTCAGCCGTGATGCAGGTAATGGCGAGAACCTCTTCAATGGCGAGTATCTTATCAATGCTCAGGGTGAGGACGTTGTAGCTGGTATCCGTACACCTCAGCAGATTACTAAGATTGGTAGTCAGCGCTGGGCTGAGCGTGCTGGCATCTCTGAAGAGGAACGCGTGGCTAAGTATCCTTCAATGGAGGAGGCTATGCCCGAGTTGTACAAGGAGTTGGATGCTCTGCAGGATAAGCTGGAGAAGCATTATCATGATATGCAGGATATGGAGTTCACCGTTCAGGAGGGCAAATTGTGGTTCCTCCAGACACGTAACGGTAAGCGTACCGGTACGGCTATGGTGAAGATTGCCATGGACTTGGTTAAGGAAGGTCTTATTGACGAGAAGACTGCCATCATGCGTTGCGAGCCTCAGAAGCTCGACGAACTCTTGCACCCCGTATTCGACAAGGCTGCTCTGAAGGCTGCTAAGGTTATCACTCAGGGTCTGCCCGCTTCTCCCGGTGCTGCTTGCGGTCAGATTGTATTCCACGCTGATGACGCTCAGGTTTGGCATCAGGATGGTCACAAGGTTATCATGGTACGTATTGAGACCTCTCCCGAGGACCTCGCTGGTATGTCGGCTGCTGAGGGTATCTTGACCGCTCGTGGTGGTATGACCTCTCACGCTGCCGTTGTGGCTCGTGGCATGGGTAAGTGCTGCGTATCTGGTGCAGGTGAGATTCATGTTGACTACAAGGCTAAGACCGTCGAGATTGATGGCGTAGTATATAAGGAGGGCGACTATATCTCTTTGAATGGTACAACCGGTCAGGTTTACGCTGGTGAGGTAAAGACTATCGCTCCTGAACTCTCTGGCGACTTCAAGGCTCTGATGGACCTCTGCGACAAATATACAAAGATGGAGGTTCGCACCAATGCTGATACTCCTGCTGATGCTAAGTTGGCACGCGACTTCGGTGCTAAGGGTATCGGTTTGTCCCGTACCGAGCACATGTTCTTCGAGGGTGAGATGATTAAGGCTATGCGCGAGATGATAAGTCGGATCGTAGCCATGTCGTTCTGT
>JAZUKS010000004.1:0-27445 GCA_045643405.1 Bacteroidaceae bacterium
GTACACGAGAAAGAAGACGCACAAACCAATTAGTTGAGTTTGAGCGTCGTTTAATACTACTGCCACGTCGCACAGGTTTGCGACGGGCAGTAGTTTGTTTTGTGCTCTTACGAGCCTTTTGTCCAATAACGGGCACAGTTATTACTTAGCCTGCTCAAGAGCGAGGGTCTTGGTGCACTGGTCACAAACCTCGCTGGGCCCCCAGTACTGGATAGGACCGGGATATACGTATGCAGTTTCCTTTGCCCACTTCTCGCGATTTGCTGCGAAATACTTGAAGGGAGCACCATCCAACTCAACGAGAGCCTTGCGGATTACAGGCTTGTTTGCACCATTACGACGCTCGATGTTCATCATCATAGTGATGGGCACACCACCTGCAATCCACTCTGCTGCGGGAGCAGTAGTATTCTTGATTACAGACATGTAACCAGTCTTACCATTGCTGATCAAGCGACTTGCGTTGTATCCGAGGCTATAGCAGTAGTCTGCATCGTAGTTAGAGGGAGCTGCACAACGACCCTCGTAACCGAAGAAGTGGTGCTGAGCACTGAACTTGCCATTATACTGACCAGCAGCCTTCCACTCATCCAACTTCTTAGCAACCATTGCAGAGAGTAACTTCTCGGTCTCGATAAGAGAAACCTGTACGTTACCGTGGGGGTCACGATCCAAGCAGAGCTGGCGCTTAACGTCTGCGGGCAAGCTCTCGAGAACAGCCTTATTCTCAGCGGTGATATTGCTAAGTACGAACTCTATCTGAGCCTCAGCATTAGCAAACTCACGAGGTTCGCCAGTAGCGGGATCAGTAAGAACCTCGTTCAACTGAGCAATGAGCTTCTTGATAGCAGGAATGAACTCAATCAAACCTTCGGGAACAATTACTGTACCGAAGTTGTTGCCATCAGCAGCACGTACTGCAACAGCCTTAGCGATGTACTCAACAACCTCGTCAAGTGACATCTGCTTAGCCTCTACCTCCTCACTTACGAGACAGATATTGGGCTGGCACTGAAGAGCACACTCAAGAGCGATGTGTGATGCTGAGCGACCCATCACCTTAATGAAATGCCAGTACTTACGAGCTGAGTTACAGTCGCGCTGGATATTACCAACCAACTCAGAGTATGTCTTACAAGCGGTATCAAAACCGAATGAAGTCTCAATCTGCTCATTCTTCAAGTCACCGTCGATAGTCTTGGGGCAACCAATAACCTGTACGCCATACTTCTTAGCAGCATAGTACTCTGCCAAAACACAAGCGTTGGTGTTAGAGTCATCACCACCAATGATAACAAGAGCCTTGATGTTCAACTTGCGAAGAATCTCAATACCGCTCTCAAACTGTGCCTCCTTCTCCAACTTAGTACGACCAGAACCGATGATATCGAAACCACCTGTATTACGGTACTCGTCAATGTACTCGTCGGTGAACTCAAGGTACTTGTGGTCAACCAAACCACCAGGACCCATCAAGAAACCATAGAGTTTGCTGTCCTTGTTGAGTGACTTAACACCATCATACAAACCGCTGATGACGTTGTGACCACCAGGAGCCTGACCACCAGAGAGGATGATACCTACGTTGATAGCCTCCTTGTTCTCGCTCTCAGCAGGAACGAACTCAACAACAGGCATACCATAGGTATTGGGGAACAATGCCTTAATCTCCTCCTGGTTACCTACACTCTGGGTAGCAGCACCCTCCTGAACCTTAACAGCACCCTGCAATGCCTTAGGCAACTTGGGCTGATAAGCAGCTCTTGCAATCTGCAATGCACTCTTTTCCATTTCTTAAAAATTTAATTGAATTTATTAATTATTGAACTTTATACCTTATATATATATTATTTTCGCTCTGCAAATTTACATATTTCCACATGAAAAAACCCACAAAAAGCAGAAAAAGATTTTTATTTGGCACCACAACCAACAAAAAGCAGTGGAATCGTTGCACATTAAGAAAAAAAAATGTACCTTTACAACCTAAACAACCAAAATTGCTGCTCAAAATAGTAGTTTTATCATCCATCATTTAAAGAAATATATTATGGCAAACAAAAGAGACTTAAAAAAGAACATCAACTACATCTGTGCAGACTTGTTGGCAGAATGTGTTGCATCATTGCAATATACAAAAGCAGACCGCAATGATATAAACAATGTCATGTTCAGCATCCTCGACATGCAAAACGACATGATTTGTCGCATCTCGCACATGCAACCAGGTATGCCTCCATGCCAGTTCGTCAAGAAAATGCGTGAGGACATGGCTAAACGCACAGACGAGATAATAGAACAGATTAATGCATTATTATGATTCAAGGACTCTGTAAGAAAATACTGACAGGCTGGATGGGGTACAAAATCAATGTCACCATTCCCCATCCCCAGAAATATATAATAGCGCTTGCGCCTCACACATCAAACTGGGATTTCGTCTTGGGAATACTCTATAGTCGTTCCATGGGTTTTAAATGCGATTTCATGATGAAAAAGTCGTGGTTTTTCTGGCCGATGGGCTACATCATGAAAGCATTGGGCGGAATACCAGTCGAACGCAGCAAGAAGATGAGTCTAACCGATCAGTTAGCAAAGGTTGCAAAAGAACGAGAAACCTTTCATCTCTGCATTACTCCAGAGGGAACACGAAAGCGTGTAACTGAATGGAAAAAAGGTTTTTACTACATAGCTCTTAAAGCAGAAATCCCAATACTCCTTTATGCTATTGATTACAAGAAAAAACTCATTGAATGCACCAAAATTATCATGCCGAATGGTAATTTCGAAGAGCAGATAATAGAAATAAAAGAGTATTTCAAAAACACAATAGGAAAGATTCCCCAGAACTTTGCCGTGTAAAGAATACAGATATATGCGACACATACTGTTCTTTCTTCTCATGTTGGTCACCACAGTCTGCGGTGGCCAAAATGTTGTTAACGGTAGTCTGGAACAACCTACCACCCCATTGGTTGAAAGAATGACATGGGGAGAGATTGAATACAGAGGAGCTCCATGGGTACAGAACGTGAGCCGCCCTTACCAAGTAACAAAAGGATTGAGCGGAAGACATTTGAGCGTAACTGCCAGTCACGGAAGTTATTACGACCAGAATGGGCACCGTTGGACATGGCAACGTCCTCCCTTGTACTGTACCACAGAAGACCTTCTGACACAGACCATTGCTGTACCCTTCCTCTATCCTATGCTTGAAAAAGCAGGAGCTATCGTTTGGACTGCACGCGAACGTAGTTGGACACGCGAAGAAATAATAGTAGATAATGACACTCCAAGCAAGAACGGAGTATATCAAGAGCAGAACGGACAGCACGAATGGCAATCTGCAGGACCTGGTTTTGCATGGTTAAAAAAGGTGTATCACGACAAGGACAATCCCCATGCCGATGGTACAGCACGAATGGTTGAGGTACAAAACAACAAACGCCTTTCAAGCAGCATAACATGGACCCCTCACATCCGCAAGGAAGGAAACTATGCCGTATACGTTTGCTATCCTTCCAACCCCACCAATGTTCCCGACGCCAAATATGTCATTCGTCATAATGGTGTCAGCACCTCCGTCCGCGTCAACCAGCAGATGGGTGGTGGCACATGGGTATATTTAGGTAGCTATGACTTCGGAACGGGTATCTCCAAGAACAACAGTATTACGTTGACCAACGTGAGCAACTACCGTGGCGTAGTGGCAGCCGATGCCATACGATTGGGTGGTGGAATGGGCAACATCGAGCGAAGCGACAGTTTGGGCGTTGGACCAACCATCAGTGGATTGCCACGTTACCTTGAAGGTTCACGCTATACGGGATTCTGGTATGGAATGCCCTACAAAGTATATTCTGCAAAGAACGGAACAAGCGACTATGGCGATGACATTAATGCTCGTCCCATGGCAACAAATTATCTTTCAAGAGGTTCTGTTTATCTACCCGGTGACTCTGGTCTTTGCGTACCTATTGAAATGACGTTAGCACTTCATAGCGATGCAGGCTATCGTCGCGACATGACACACATCGGTTCGCTTGCTATTTACACCTCAGATTTCGAGGAAGGCATACTTCCCAGCGGAGTGAGTCGAAAGGCAATAAGCACTTTGGGAGACATCTTCCTCAAACAAGCACGTGAGGACCTCAGTACCCTCTATGGATATTGGATCAGCCGAGAGAACCGCGACGGCAATTATGGCGAATCACGCGTGCCCCGCACGCCCGGTGCCATCTTTGAGATGTTCTCACATCAAAACTTTGCAGAGATGCTTCTGGCACACGATCCCACATTCAAGTTCCACATGGCACGTTCCATCTACAAGTCTATCCTACGATATGTAACACATATGCACGACAAGAACGAGGAAGACATTGTGGTTGCACCACTGCCCGTCTCGCATTTTGCTGCAGAGGCAGATGTACTCAACAGCCGCATCAATCTAAGTTGGAAACCTGTGAAAGATGTACTTGAAAAAAGTGCGACACCCACATCATACGTTGTTTATACGGCTACGACCAACACTGGATGGGATAATGGAACAGTAGTAACGGAAAGTAACTACCACATGGATGCCGTACCCAATACACTCTATCGTTTCAAGGTCGAAGCCATCAACGATGGTGGCGCAAGTTTGCCCAGCGAGGAACTCTGTGCAATGATCAGCAACAAAAAGAATGCGCCCGAAGTACTTATCGCAAACGGCTTTACACGCTTGGCTGCACCACAGCCCATCGACAACGATTCATTACGTGGCTTCAACATGAAACGCGATCCCGGCGTAGCGTACCACCATACTCCCGAATACTGCGGACCACAACGCTATTTCAACAAGGACGGATTTCCTTACGAGACAAGCAACGGATTAGGTTACAGTTCACAGGAATGGGTAGGAGTGCTTATCAAAGGAAATACATTCGACTATCCTACACAGCATGCCAAGGACCTTTGTGCCACCGAGCAATACCATATTTCATCGTGCAGTCGCAAGGCACTCGAAGAGAAAACCGTACAGGCCAATGCCTATAGATTACTCGACGTTATCATGGGTGCTCAACGCAATGACGGATATTCACGCAACAACTTCTCGGTATTCACACCTGCCATGCAAGAGGTGCTTACACAGTATGCCGAAAAGGGTGGAGCCTTACTTATTAGTGGAGCTTATGTTGGCATCGACACCTATGAAAATCCAGTCTTCGCCAAAGAGAACGACGCAGATGCCAAAAAACGCCTTGACAATTTCAAACAACAAGTACTGCACTGGCAGAGCAATACCGAGGAACGTGCAGACTCGCTACTCACCATACAGGGTATGAACACCAATGCTTCGCTGCTGATGACACCCAACGAGCAGCATCTCAGCACTCCTCGAACAAGCATTCTTCAGCCTACGGGTAATGACACATTCTCTATCCTGCTCTACACGGCAAGTCAGCATAGTGCAGCAGTAGCCTACAACGGATCCGCTAACAAGGTCATCACATTAGGTTTCCCCATTGAGCAGATTGTCGAGGATGAAACGCGACAGAAATTGATGAGTGCATTTGCCAAATTCCTATTAAAATGACAACATACAACATAACCGACTGGCTTCCTACAACTCGTAAAGAGATGGAGATGCGTGGGTGGGACGAACTCGATGTCATCCTGCTCAGCGGCGATGCATACGTTGATCATCCCTCCTTCGGTGCCGCCGTCATCGGCCGTATCCTCGAAGCCGAGGGACTCAAGGTAGGCATCATCCCACAACCCTCCTGGCATGGTGATTTACGTGATTTCAGTCGCCTGGGACGTCCTCGCCTTTACTTTGGCATCGCCCCTGGTTGTATGGACTCTATGGTGAACAAGTACACAGCCGCCCGTCGTCTACGTAAGGAAGATGCGTATTCTCCCGATGGCCGACACGATATGCGTCCCGAATACCCCACCATCGTCTACACGGAATGCATCCGTAAACTCTACCCTGATGTACCCGTAGTATTGGGGGGTATCGAAGCATCGCTCCGCCGCCTCTCACATTACGACTATTGGAAGGACTGCCTACGACCCAGCATCCTGTGCGATTGCGATGCCGACCTTATTGCCTACGGCATGGGCGAAAAGAACACCGTTGATATTGCACAACGACTCATCGAAATGATCGAGAACTATGACGAAACGCTCGATTACGACGAGACAGGACGTGCCTGCATCTCGCGTGCTACATTCCGAAAAGCATTGGCAGAGGGCATCAACCACCAAGCACAGCAAACGGTAGCGGTGTACCACGAGCACGAGATAAAGCACTTGCTCAGCATCGCATCCAACAACGACGGAAAAGACAAGTCAATCCCCATCTTGCTGCATAGTTACGAACAATGCCAAACAAATGAGAAATGCCAAGCAGAGAACTTTCGACACATCGAGGAGGAGAGCAATAAGATGCAAGCCCAAACACTCATACAGCAAACTGGCAATAGATACGTTGTAGTTTCACCCCCCTATCCACCTCTCACCACCGAGGAATTGGATCATAGTTTTGACTTGCCGTACACACGTCTGCCCCACCCCAAATACAAAGGCAAACGCATACCTGCTTTCGACATGATCAAATTCTCGGTCAATATGCATCGCGGTTGCTTTGGAGGATGCGCCTTCTGTACCATCAGCGCGCATCAAGGCAAGTTCATCGTGAGTCGTAGCAAAGAAAGCATCTTGCGCGAAGTGAAGGCCGTGACGCAGATGGAGGGTTTCAAAGGATATCTCAGCGACCTGGGTGGTCCCAGCGCCAACATGTATGCTATGAAGGGCAAGAACCTAAAAGCATGTGCGGTGTGCAAGCGTCCCAGTTGCATCCATCCCTCTGTATGTCCTAACCTCAATGGTGACCATCGTCCCATCATTGACATCTACCACAGCGTGGATGCCCTTCCTGGCATAAAGAAGAGTTTCATCGGTAGCGGAGTCCGCTATGACCTGCTACTTAACGACTACAAAGATGAGAAACTAAACCAGGCTGCACGTGATTACACACGAGAGCTCATCGTCAACCACGTAAGCGGACGACTCAAGGTAGCCCCCGAGCATACCAGTGACCGTGTACTCGAAATCATGCGCAAACCCTCGTTCAAACTGTTCGGGCAATTCAAGCGCATCTTTGATGATATTTGTCATCGTGAGCACCTCAACCAACAAATTATCCCCTATTTCATCAGCAGTCATCCAGGCTGTACAGAAATAGACATGGCAGAGTTAGCTGCACAGACTAAGGAACTAGACTTCCAATTGGAACAGGTGCAGGACTTCACCCCTACCCCTATGACTGTAGCCACTGAGGCTTGGTTCACAGGCTATCATCCTTATACACTCGAACCCATCTTTAGCGCACATAATCCTGAAGATAAACAAGCGCAACGCATGTTCTTCTTCTGGTACAAGCCCGAGGAACAGCGCAAGATAGTAGAAGAGTTGAGACGCCTTGGACGTCCCGATTTGATTGAGAAGTTAGGACTTAGGAATGCCGGTCCATACAACAACAGAGAGAAAACAACCAATCCAAACCGCGACCGTAAACCTTACGGCAATGGTGGTACCAGTCGAAACGGTTATAAAGGCAACAGCAGGAACAGTAACAAAAGAAGGTGAAAATTCACGTTGCAAATACTAAAAAATGACAAATACTTAAAGTAAAAAGTCAAATACCAAGATATAAATAATTAAAAATAAACAACTATGTGGTTTACATGCAAAATTAAGTATGACAAAGTAGGTGATGAAGGTCTGATGACCAAAGTACAAGAAACCTACATGTTGGATGCCCTGAGTTTTACTGAGGCAGAGAAGCGTTTCATCGAGGAAATGGAACCTTATATGAGTGGAGAGTTCGAAGTGACAGACATTAAGAAGACCAAGGTTTCGGAACTCATTGAGAGTGTAGATTCATTAGCAGACAAGTGGTATAAGGCAAACGTAGCACTCATCACTATCGATGAAAAGACTGCTAAGGAGAAGCGCACTAACTGTCCCATGTTCATCCAGGCTGCAAACATCAACGAAGCCTTGAGCAACCTTCTCAAAGGTATGGCAGACACCTTAGGTGACTATGTAGTTACCAGTCTTGCAGAGACACAGATCATGGATGTATTCCATGCCAATCTATCTAACAATTCATAAATTCACAGTCCTATTCCCCCTCCACAATAAGTTATAGGTACGAGGAAGCATCATTTTGGCAGTATAAACTGCTTCACGTAGCTTTTAAGAATATTTGAATTTTCAATTTTGAAACGATACACTCCATTTATACTCATCTCTGTCCTGTTTATGGCATCTATTACCATGACAGGACAGAATGCTTTATCGTGGGATGAGTTTGTGGAGTATGTCACCCTTCATGCCGAACAATCTTCATCAGAAGATGAGCAAACAGATAACGAAGCATGGATAGAACATTTGGAGGAATTACAGCAGATCCATCTTTCACCCATCAACATCAATACGGCAACAAAAACGGACTTGCTCGCTATTCCGTTCTTATCCGAACCGCAGGTAAACGAAATACGAGACTATATTGAGAAGTATCATGGTATGCGTACGCTCTACGAGCTCATACTCATCCGTTCGCTCCATGGTTTTGAACGACAGATACTGCCACTCTTCGTCTATGCCGGAACAACAAATGAATTTATGCCAAAAAGCATCACCCTAAAAGAGATGTTGGCACAGCAAAAACATGAACTGACAACACGTATTGACATTCCTCTATACCACCGCAAAGGCTATCTTGTGAAGAATGGTTACCGAGGAGCACGATATTACAACAGAGCACACTATACATTCTCAGCCACACAACATATTCAGGCATCCATACACATGGAACGTGATGCAGGCGAGAAAGGTATCGACAGTTATGGTGGACAATTGATGCTAAAAGATTTTGGCCACCTTGAGACACTTGTCATAGGCGATTTTAAGACAGGTTTTGGCGAGGGGTTGGTACTGAATCAAGGTTTCAGCATGGGTAAGAGTTCCTTGCTTTCACGCCCCAGTCAAGGCATTAAAGCACACAAAGGATACGACGAGCATAACTACTTACGTGGTATAGGAGCCATGTTCAGATGGAACGACCTTCACATCAGCGCCTTTGCCAGTCATCGCAAATGGGATGCCACACTCTCAGGTGATTCAGCCATCACTACCATACTCACATCAGGCTATCACCGCACCTCATCAGAGTGGAAGAAAAAGGGAAATATACACGTCGACGTAATGGGTGCGGACCTCACATGGCGCCACAAAGAATGGTATGCCGGAACTACGGGGTATTTCCTACACACATCATTGCCACTCAAGCCTGGCACATTACCCTATCGACAGATCTACCCTGAAGGATCCCTCTTTGGCGTTGCAGGCATTCATTACGGATACTCTACATACCGATGGTCTGTTCGTGGCGAAACGGCATACAGTACCGACCAGGGTGGTCTGGCAACACTTAACACGGCAAGTTGGCAATTCAACAGCCGTTACCGTATTTCTGCCTCACAACGATACTACAATTATCACTACTACAGTTTCTTTGCTTCAGCCCTAAGCGAAAACACAAAAGTACAGAATGAAACTGGTGCAACACTCCGTTTGGATGCTACACCCATGGACGGTATGCAATTGTCAGCCTATGCAGATTATTTCTACAACCCATGGCCACGCTACGGACTAAAACAAAGCAGTCAGGGATTCGAAGTATCTACCTCTGCACAGCAAACGCTCAACCGCCGCAACAAAATAAATGTACTCTACAGTTTTAAGAACAAAGAATACAGTAGTGGCATCCAAAATCACCACCGCCTACGCATACAATGGCATTATCAACCTTCAAACCTTATAAAATGGCAAACATCGGCCATGCTTCACGCCCTTGAAAACAGTTGTGGAATAGCCATTGGCGAAACATTCCGTTTTGCACAAGGCACATCTCGTCCCCTGCATTTCTCTGTTTCCGGCATTTACTTTCACACAAATGACTATAACAGTCGCATCTACCTCTATGAACCCAACGTTAGAGGTACGCTTTCCATTCCGTCATTTTACGGTCATGGCATTCGTTTCTCGGGAACATTGCAATACACCTTTTGGCACAATCGCCTCAGTCTTGAACTGAAATACGGTATTACAGATTATTTCGATCGTTCTATACAATCATCGTCACTTCAAACCATCTACAGTCGTTACAAGAACGATGTCAACCTACAACTCCGTTTTAAGATTTAGCCCTTTACAAGATGCTAAATGGATAAATGCATAGAAAGAAAATTAGTAAGAGAGAGAGTATTAACTTAGTAGGAACAAAGTACTGACTCAGTACTGACTCAGTACTGACTTAGTAGGGACTCAGTACTGACTCTCAGCAAATCGTCCAGAAGAATGAAAACGCCTGTTCAAACGAATGAACAGGCGTCCTATCATAAAATTAGATTGTATTTACATCGACCATGAAAGTCTTACTTCACAACAACCTTGGCAGCAAGTGATTTGCAACGTTCGCGCAAAGCTAATTGTGAGGCAGTAAGGGCTTCCTTATCGTCACAAAGAGGTTCCCAGCAGACAACAACACCCATACGACGACCAGCGTGAGCGTTGGGCTTGCCAAAGATGCGAAGATCGCTTCGAGGTGCTGCACAGACATCCTCCAAACCGCTATAATTCGGAGTATAAACCTCTTTCTCGGACAAGATAACGGCAGAGGCTCCCTGACGCTCCAGGGTAATCTCAGGAATAGGCAGATGAAGTACGGCACGAGCATGCAATTCAAATTCACTAAGATTCTGAGTAAGAGCAAGGGTTACCATACCAGTATCGTGGGGACGAGGACTGAGTTCGCTGAAAATGACACCCTCCTTCTCGCTCACGAAAAACTCTACACCCCAGATACCAGCACCAGTAAGGGCAGCTGTCACCTTAGCCGCCATGTCTTGAGCCTGCTTGATGTGCTCTGGTTTCATGATGCGAGGTTGGAAACTCTCACGATAGTCGCCACCCTTCTGTACATGACCGATAGGAGCACAGAATAGCGTAGGACAGTCATGCTGGGTAACGGTGAGAAGAGTAATCTCGTAGTCGAAGGGAATGAACTGCTCCACGATGACTTCCATCAAGTCGCCACGCGCTCCGCCACAGGCATATTCCCATGCTTTAGGCAATTCGTCTGCACTATCCACCTTGCTCTGACCATGGCCAGAAGAACTCATCAATGGTTTGATGATACAAGGAAAACCTATTTCACCTGCTGCTTTAACCAATTCTTCGTAAGTATTGGCGTATAGGTAGTTAGCCGTCTTCAAACCAAGTTCTGTATGTGCCAATTCACGAATAGCCTTACGGTTCATGGTAAAGTTGACAGCTTTAGCAGATGGAACTACCTGGATGCCTTGTGCCTCGCACTCATATAGTTTCTCGGTGCGGATAGCCTCAATCTCGGGTACAATGATATCGGGTTTCACCTCTGCCACAGTTGCCATCAAAGCTTCGCCGTCGAGCATGCTGAATACACGTCGCTCGTCGGCAACCTGCATGGCAGGTGCATTATCGTAGCTATCGCAAGCCACCACATATTGTCCTAATCTCTTGCATGCAATAACAAACTCCTTACCGAGTTCACCACTGCCAAGTAATAATATTTTTTTCATTTCTGGAAAGTTGAGAGTTTAGTGTTGAGAGTTTAGAGTCAGTTGAAAGTTCGACCAGAGTTGAGAGTTTAGAGTTTAGAGTTTAGAGACTGTTGAAATCCAAAAATTCTTATTTAGGGGTGGACTTGAAAGAGTTATACAATCCGGAAAGAAGACGAGCTTCTTCCTCTACAAGAATATCCATACTCATTCGTTCTTCGGATGTAATACAACCTAGTTCTTCTGCTATTTCCATTTGAGACGAAACCTCCATCAAAGACCCATAAGCTATCTCAACAAAATGTGCCTTATCATTAACAGAATAACGGTTTACTCCTTCTGCAATGTTAGAAGTAATGGATACAGAAGCTCTACGTAACTGGGCACAAATAGCATTGCACTCATTGGCAGGGAACTTCTTCAGAAGGGAATAGGTATGTTTGACTATCTCTTTTCCTTTCTGATAGGCAATTAACCTTCTATAGCCAAATACTTCCATACTCTAAACACTAAACCAGTTTCTCTAAACTTATTTAACTGACTCTAAACATTAAACTCTAAGTATTAAACTCTAAACTCAGTCACTCTAAACTTATTCAACTGACTCTAAACTCTAAACACTAAATATTAAACACTAAACTCAGTCACTCTAAATTTATCCAACTGATTCTAAACTCTAAACACTAAATATTAAACTCTAAACTCAGCCACTCTAAACTTATTCAACTGACTCTAAACTCTAAACATTAAACTTTTATTTACTGATGCTGATCTCTCAACAAGTCGTTGACGGTCTTAACGGGATTGAAGGTACTGAGGGGAACCTCCACGAAGACGGTACTCCAGTTAGACATAGCACCATTCCACAAACCGGGCAACTCGAGTGCCTTCAGTTCACGGCCACTCTTGCTCTTGTAAGAGATGAAGCCCGTAGCGGGATCAACGAACTTGGGAAGATCGAACTTCTCCCCCTTGCTGTTGCGGATAGCACAAACAAGGTCAACGGGATTGAAGTGAGTGCCCTGCGAGAACATCTTCATGTACTCGGCATTGTTGCTATCAATCTGACTGCTCTCAAGAATCTGGGCAGAGATGGTTCCATCGGGATTGTATGCCAAGAAGGGACCACCACCAGGTTCGCCAACATTCTTCACTACACCAGCAACACGCATGGGACGGTTCAGCTCATCGTGCAAGAAGTTAACGAGTTCTGCATCCTCCATGGTCTTGAGACCGGGAACGTCGGTAAAGAGGTCGTGACGTACGAACTGGATGATATCAAGAATATCCTCGCGAGAGTACTTTCCGCTTTCGAGAAGCTTTACATACTCAAATGCCTTCTTCTGCAAGGTAACGAGCACACCAGCCAGCACCTGCTTGTATGTGACGGTATCGTCCTTCAAACGATCGGGCACCACATTATCGATGTTCTTGACAAAGACAATCTCGCTGTCAAGATCGCTGAGGTTCTGAATGAGAGCGCCATGGCCACCGGGACGGAAGAGAAGCTTACCATCATCGGTACGGAAAGGTTCATTGTCCATCGTTGCTGCCAAGGTATCGGTACTGGGCTTCTGCTCGCTGAAAGTAACATTGTACTTGATGCCATACTTCTGCTCGTACTCAGGCAAAACGCGCTCTACGAGTTCCTCGAAGAGTTCACGATGCTCGGTGCTGACGGTAAAATGCACATCTGTCTTGCCACAACTGGTAGCATAGAGAGCAGCCTCCACAAGATGCTCCTCGAGGGGAGTACGTGCTTCGTCGTCATAGGTATGGAACTGCAAGAGTCCCTTGGGCAACTGGCCGTAGTTCAGACCATCCTCACCCAGCATATTGGCAACCACAGCCTTGTAGTTACCTTCCTCCATCAAGGTGTCAATACCCTTGCCCTCGTTGACATGGCAGGCATCATCGAGCGCCTGATAGAAGGCAAAGTTATGAATCTCATCAAAATACTTCTTCTCAAAAGGAGTGGTAGGCTCATCATAATCAGCATCGAGGAACTCGAACATATTCTTGAACATACGACTGGCTGCTCCACTTGCAGGAACGAATTTGGTGATGTGATGACCCTCGGCCTTATAGTCGTTCCAAGCCTTTATGTATGCTGCCACCTCATCTTCTTCAAGACGAAGGATGCCATTGCCTACCGAAGCGGCTGCACGCAGTTTAAGGAAGGGGAAACCTTCGCGGAAACTCTTCAACTGGGCCTCTACCTGTTCTTCGGTAATGCCCTTTCGCTGTAACTGGATTTTGTCTTCTGCTGTCAACATTGTATTTTAGTTTTAAAGGTTAACTATTTAAGATTATACAACAGGAATCATCTTGCAGAAAAAAACATCTGTTATGAAGCGTATTCGAGTTGTAATATTCTTATTGCACACAAAAATAGTAAAAATAATATTAGGAACACACAGAATCCAAAAAATATTTGTACCTTTGAATCAAAATAATTGGTTTCAGCCTATGATTGACAACAATTTCTTCACTTTGCAGGAACGAGAGACGATGCTTGAACTGCATCTGGCGTTGCTGAGCGTGGGAGGAAAGGATGTCCCCTACAGCGACAAGGAACTCGTAAAACAATACATACGCAGAGCCGCAGAGACCGGCGAACTGACACGCGACGACTTCGGACTGAACCCCGTTGTGTGCGACATGCAGGCTGCCTTGGTACTGGCCAAGGACATGGGCATGACGCGAGGCAGCATCGTGGCCGTGATGCTGAGTTCGGCATTCAAGACCGGAGCCTTCAGTATCGAGGAGGTCAAGAAGGACTTTGGAGAAGAAGTGTCGAACATTCTGCACGGCTTGCAGAGCATTCAGGGACTTTACGAAAAGTCGAATGCCGTGGAGAGCGAGAACTTCCGACAATTGTTGCTGAGTTTTGCCGAGGACATGCGCGTCATCTTCATCATGATTGCCAACCGACTTGTCATCATGCGTCAGATACGCGACAGCGAGAATGCTGAAGCCAAGCAGAAGATTTCGATGGAGGCAGCCTACCTCTACGCTCCCCTAGCCCACAAACTGGGATTGTATCAGTTGAAGAGCGAGCTGGAGGACCTCTCTTTGAAATACCTGGAGCACGATGCTTATTACCACATCAAGGAGAAGCTGAATGCAACGAAGAAGAGTCGTGATGCCTACATCGCCAACTTCATCGGTCCCATCGAACAGAAACTGACGGATGCTGGTCTGAAGTTCCATATGAAGGGACGTACCAAGAGTATTCACAGCATCTACCAGAAGATGAAGAAGCAGAAGGTGGATGTTGATGGCGTGTACGACCTATTTGCCATTCGTATTATCCTCGACTCTAAACCAGAAAAGGAGAAGACTGATTGCTGGCATGTGTTCAGCATCATCACCGATATGTATCAGAGCAACCCGAAACGTATGCGTGACTGGTTGTCGGTACCCAAGAGCAACGGTTACGAGAGTCTGCACATCACAGTACTGGGGCCCGAGAAGAAATGGGTGGAGGTGCAGATACGTACCGAGCGCATGGACGACGTGGCAGAGCACGGTTTGGCAGCCCATTGGCGATACAAGGGTGTGAAGAGTCAGCAGGGCAACCTCGAAGAATGGCTGGCTGGCATCCGTTCTGCACTTGAGACCAATGACGACATGGGCCTGATGGACGCCTTTAAGATGGACTTGGTGGAGGATGAGGTGTTTGTGTTCACACCAAAGGGCGATCTGTTCAAACTCCCCAAAGGAGCCACGGTGCTCGACTTTGCCTATGCCATCCACACCAAGGTGGGCGACCACTGCATTGGTGCCAAGATAGGCAACAAGAACGTTACCATACGTCAGGAGCTGAACAGCGGTGATCAGGTAGAGATTCTGACTTCAAACAACCAGTCACCCAAGCAAGACTGGGTAAACATCGTAAAGACGTCGAAGGCCAAGACAAAGATACGCACCAGCCTGAAGGAGATGCAAGCCGGACAGGTAACCATGGCCAAGGAATTGCTGGAGCGCAAGATGAAGAATCGCAAGATTGAGATGAACGAGGCTACCTTGATGCACACCATGAAGAAGATGGGATACAAGGTAGTAACGGACTTCTACAAGGCGCTGAATGATGGCGTCATCGACGTAAATGCCGTTTGTGAGGAGTATATCAATCGCCAACGTTTTGAGCGTGGCGAGGGCGAGAAGAGCGATGTTCGCAAAGCAGAAGAGTTTGTTATGAGCGACAAGCAAGAGAACAAACTCAAGACTGCCGGCCACGAGGACGTGATGGTCATCGACAAAGATTTGAAAGGACTCGAGTTCCAATTGGCCAAGTGCTGTCAGCCTATCTATGGAGATGAGGTGTTTGGCTTTGTCACTGCTTCGGGAGGCATCAAGATTCATCGCGAGGACTGTCCCAACGCCACGCAGATGCGCCAGCGTTTCGGTTACCGCATCGTCAAGGCACGATGGGCAGGCAAGGGTGCCAGCCAGTATGCCATCACCCTGCACATCGTGGGTAATGACGACCTGGGCATCGTGAGCAACATCACCAGCATCATCTCGAAAGAGGAAAAGATGCTCATGCGAAGCATCAGCATCGACAGTCACGATGGTCTCTTCAGCGGTCATCTCACCGTTATGCTCGACGACACAGGACGTCTACAGCAACTCATCAAGAAACTCAAGACAGTAAAGGGAGTAAAGAACGTGACGAGAAGTTGATCAACCTCTCGTCAACTTTTCGTTTTTCATTTTACCTCATAAGTAAGAAAATAAGTAAGAGTAACTTTGCAACTCCTAAAAAAATAGAATTATGAAAAGAACGATATTATCCGTGCTGAGCATGAGTGCCATGCTGAGCATCCAGGCAGAGAATTTGCCCGTAAAAGGTGTACGAATGGTGGGACCTTATACCACCCACTCTGTCATACAAGTCGATACCGTTGACGTCAACGGAAAGAAATACGACGAAGGCGAAAGTCTGAAGAACAGCATCGTGCCACAGGCATGGTTGGGAGGTCAGCAGGTGACAATGATAACGGACAAGGACGGTAATCCCGCCGTAGAGTTGAAGGGAGGCGAGAAGTCGAGTCTATACGTGCTGGGCTTCACTTTCGACAACACCCACTTTGCCAAGTGCGAGGTGAAGGCAAACAGCAAGCAACAAACCACCATCTATGTAGACAATGGTGAAGGAGCATTGAAGAATATCACTCCTGGTCGTCACGAAGTGGCTGTAAAGGTGCTGTGTAAGGCAAACGAAACCGACACGCTGACGTTGAGTCTTGAGAGTGAACAGAGTGCCTACATCACCCTTAACGTAGAGGGCAAACGCCCCTATACCCTGGCCGACTACATGACGGGCGAGAAGGGAAGTACCACAGGTCTGAGTGCCAATGCCAAATACTTGATGATGAACAGCAGACTGGTAACGAGCGACGGCAAGACGGAATGGAAGCGCTACATCGTTGACCTCAAGACCGGAATGCAAATGCCCTGTGAGGGATTCGTGAAATGGGCAAGTACTGATGACCGCTACATTCGCTCACGAAAAGGCGTAAACGGCGAGACCATTTACGAATATGCCGACCCTGCCACCAACAAGACCACTCCCTTGTTTACCAACTACATGAAACAAAGCGGTGAGTTCTTGTTCGGCGAGAAGGAGATGCTGGTAACACAACGCACCGAAGGACCGAAGGACGATGCACAAGTACATCAAATCCTGGAGCCCGATGACCGTCAGCCCGGATGGCGTACACGTTCCAACGCACAAATCCTGGACATACAGAGCGGACAACTCACACAATTAACTAACGGTTACCACAACGCCTATGCTACTGTAAGCAAGGACGGCAAACGCGTACTCATCATCACACGCGAGGACAACCTCACCGAGCGTCCGTTCACATTTAACAATGTATACCTCTACAACCGCGAGACTGAAAAGATTGATACCTTGGTGCATCATGATGGTTTCATCGGACAGGCCATGTTCCTACCCAACAGCAACGACATCATTTTTACCGGCAGTCCCGAGGCATTTGATGGTGTGGGAATGAACGATCCTACAGGGAAGATACCCAGCATGATACAGACAGAACTCTTCATCATGAATCCCGAAACGAAAGAAGTGAGGAGTCTGACTTGCGACTTCAACCCCAACATCTCAAAGGTAGAAGTCAGCAACTACGATGGATGCGTGTACGTGCTTTGCGAGAACCGCGACCGTCAAGACATCTTCTGCATCAATCCCAAGACGGGCAAGATCAATGCCATCAAACTTACGGAGTGCTACGTCACCAGTTTCTCGCTGTCAAACAACAAACCCATGCTGAGTTACACGGGACAGAGCGACTCCAACGCAGACCGTGTTTACACCGTAGACCTTAAGACTGGTAAGGAGACCTTGGTGCGCGACTTCAGCGAACCACGTCTGCACGACGTTGCCCTGGGCAAGTGCGAGGATTGGTACTTTAAGAGCAGTCGCGGCGATAGCATCTGCGGACGCTACTACCTTCCCCCTCATTTCGACGAGAGCAAGAAATATCCCATGCTGGTCTACTATTATGGTGGATGCTCGCCCACAGGACGCTACCTCGACTCATACTACAACTTCCACGGATGGGCAGCCATGGGTTACGTGGTGTACGTCATTCAGCCCAGCGGCTGCACAGGTTTCGGCCAGGAGTTTGCAGCCCGTCATGTCAACACCTATGGTCAGGGAACTGCCGAGGACATCATCGAGGGCACAAAGCAGTTCTGCAAGGAACACCCCTACGTCAACGACAAGAAGATTGGTTGTCTGGGTGCCTCTTACGGAGGTTTCATGACCATGTACCTTATGACTCAGACCGACATCTTTGCCGCCTCCATGAGTCATGCCGGCATCAGCAACCCCACGAGTTATTGGGGCTTCGGATATTGGGGCTACAGTTACAGCACCATAAGTGCAGCCAACAGTTACCCATGGAACAACGAGAAGCTGCTATCCGGTCAGGCACCTCTCTTCAACGCCGACAAGGTGCACACTCCTATCCTATTCCTGCATGGCGAGTCAGACACCAACGTGCCCATCAACGAGAGTATCCAGATGTTTACCGCCCTCAAGATCTTGGGCCGCGAATGCGCCTTCGTTTCGGTTGAGGGACAGGATCACCACATCACCGATTTCAACAAGCAGATCAAGTGGGTCAACACCTACTACGCATGGTTTGCCAAGTGGTTGCAGGACGACCCCACTTGGTGGGACACCCTGTATCCTAAAAAGAACCTCTGATAATGATTTATCCCAAAAACTACGAACAAAAGATTGGGTTCGACGAAATACGAACATTGCTGGCACGCCATTGCGCCAGCACAATGGGTAGGGAACGCATCGATGAGATGGCGTTCCTTACTGACATAACGACCATACGCGAGAAACTGGAGCAGACACGCGAATTCATGCACCTGCTCGAGGTCGAGGACAACGTGCCCGACATGGAGTTCTTCGACCTTCGTCCCACCATACAGCGCATCCGCATCGAAGGCACCTTCATCGAGGAACAGGAGATGTGGGACCTCAAACGATCGCTCGACACCTTGCATGCCTTCGTCGACATCATCCGTCGCGAGGAACAAGATGCCGTGCCTTCAGAACATGGCAAGACACCTTCTCTCTACCCTGCACTCACCCACCTTGCCGATGGCGTCTTCACTTTCAAAACCGTGACACGACGCATTGAGCAAATACTCGACAAGTTCGGCAAGATAAAGGACGATGCCAGCAGAACGCTCTATGAGATACGAAGCGAACTGCACAGATTGGAGGGCAGCATAGGCAGAACCTTGCATAAGATTCTGAAAGCGGCACAGTCGGAAGGACTGGTGGAGCAAGATGCCTCTCCTACCCTTCGTGATGGACGCCTGGTCATTCCCGTAGCACCTGCCATGAAGCGTAAACTGAAAGGTATCGTCCACGACGAGTCGGCTACTGGAAAAACTGTTTACATCGAGCCCGCCGAAGTGGTCGAGGCCAACAACCGCATACGCGAACTCGAGGCAGAAGAGCGACGTGAGATTATCCGCATCTTACAGGAGTTTACTGACAAACTTCGCCAGAACACCCCGGAACTGCTCCGTGCCTTTGTCTTCCTGGCCGACATTGAATTTGTGCGCGCCAAGGCTCTCCTAGCAGCACAACTGGGTGGCATCATTCCGCAAGTGGGTAGCAAACCACTCATTGACTGGACAATGGCCATACACCCCCTCCTTGCCATCAACCTTAAGGCGCAAGGTCGCAAGGTGGTTCCCCTTGACATTACACTCAACCGTCAACAACGTATCCTCATCATCAGCGGTCCCAATGCTGGTGGCAAGAGTGTGTGCCTCAAGACGGTAGGACTATTGCAATACATGGTTCAATGCGGACTTCCCGTCCCTATTGGTGAAGCCTCGCAAATGGGTATCTTCCAGAGTATCTTCATCGACATAGGCGACGAGCAGAGCATCGATGATGACCTCTCTACCTACAGTTCGCATTTGCTGAACATGAAGAACATGATGCGCAGTTGCTCACCCGCCTCGCTGTTGCTCATCGACGAGTTCGGTGGCGGAACGGAACCCGGCATTGGAGGCGCCTTGGCAGAGGCTATCCTCAAGCAGTTCCATCAACACGGCACCTTTGGCGTCATCACAACGCACTATCAGAACCTCAAGCACTTTGCCGACGACAACAAAGGCGTGGTCAACGGAGCCATGCTCTACGACCGTCATCAAATGCAGGCGCTCTTCCAGTTGCAGATTGGCAATCCGGGTAGCAGTTTTGCCGTGGAGATTGCACGCAAGATTGGCATACCCGAGAGTGTCATCGAGGAGGCTTCCAAACTGGTAGGACAGGAATATATCGATGCCGATAAATATTTACAAGACATCGTGCGCGACAAACGTTACTGGGAGAGCAAGCGTCAAAACATTCATCAGCACGAGAAGCAGATGCAGCAGACCATCTCACGCTATGAGGACGAGGTGACCGACCTGCAGAAGCAACGCAGAAACATCATTCGTGAAGCCAAGGAAGAGGCGCAACGCATCATCACCGAGGCCAATGCCAGAATCGAGAACACCATACGCGAAATCAAGGAAGCACAGGCAGAGAAAGAGCGTACCCGCCTGGCACGACAGCAACTGCAGGAGATGCAGGACAACCTTGCACAGCAAGAAGCAGATGAGAACGAGTGTAATGCCTCCATTGAAAAGAAGATGCAACAGATTCTCGACCGCCGTAAGCGCAAGCAAGAACGCAAGGAGAAGGGTAAACTGTCCGCCGGTGCCTCAACATCAGCCCCCTCGTCGGGCAAGGAAAGCAATGAGGTAGTCATCGACAAACTCGTCCTCGACGATGTGCTGGCCGTAGGCAGTCACGTCAAGATGCGCGGACAGAGCACCGTTGGTACCATCGAGAGCATCTCGGGCAAGAAAGCCGTCGTTGTGTTTGGTATGATCAAGTCAACCGTAGCCCTCGACCGCCTTGTGGCATCAGAGAAACCCAAGCAGGATAACACCAACTCTGCCGCCACCTACCTGAGCAAGGAGACGCGCGAAGACATGCATCAACGCTCGTTGCAGTTCCATCAAGACATCGACATTCGTGGTCTCCGCGTTGACGAGGCATTGCAGCAGATTACCTACTACATCGACGACGCCATCCTTGTCGGAGCCGCACGTGTCCGCATCCTGCATGGCACGGGAACTGGCGCCCTTCGCACCCTCGTCCGTCAATACCTCTCAACCGTCAACAGCGTCAAGTCATACCACGACGAACACGTGCAGTTTGGCGGTGCCGGCATCACGGTGGTGGAATTCTAAAAAAATTGACAGTTCTCATCGATAAGCACCCCTACTCCTTTCTTCGAACAGACAAGAACTGACAGTAACAAATAACAGTTGGAACAGATAACAGTTAAACAAAAACGAAAAAACAAGGTAAAAGTAGATTATATAATATTCCAGGAGGCCGCTCTTCGCAGTGGCGTGCAGAACGTCAATGACGTGAGTGCCAAATCATCACACCCAAAAACAAAGGTGTGCAGAATCATGATTTGCACACCTTTGCTATGCTACGACTCGGCTTTAGCTTTTTGCTAAGTCGATAGGTTTTATGGTTATAAGGTTTTGAGGTTTATGGTTTTATACCGTACTACAGGAAATTTTCCAGCGAGTAATCATCATACGGCCTTATAACCTAATAACCATACCAGCGCAGCGACCTTATGACCTTATAACCTCACCAGCATAGGATTAGCGCTCTACGCTCTTCCATTCCTTGATACCCTTGCATGCATTGCCCTGCTCGGCATCAATGGTTGCAACCAATGCTTCGATGTCGCTTGCACTCATGTCGTTGAGGTCGGATGTGTAGTTTGTATCGCCACTCTCCATTACGGTCTTACGCATGATAGAGGGCTTGCTGATACATGTGTATACGGTGACGGATTTCTGGCCTTCAGACAACAACAAGGCATCCTGCTCATATACAATATAGTCATTCTTGATGATGGCAGAATTGTTGCAGTTCAATCGCATCTTGTAGTGATTGAACTTGCTGTCGAACGTGTACACATCGTAAAGATAATTCTTGGTGGCAGGAGTATAAATGCGAACGAGGATTTCATTATTGCCATCACCATTCATGTCAATCAAACTGTTGTAAGCCACCTCTCTGCTCTTGGGATAGGTCTTAACCATGTCAAGCACCTGATCGGGCATGTCGGGCATCTGATCGTAGGTTGCAGGAGCGCACTCGTCTGCCACTTCGGTTTCTGCAGGTGTTGCTTCTGCAACTGCCTCTGTACTTGCCTCTGCACTTGTCTCGTTAGTCTTCTGACCACATGCTACGAACAATGATGCCATAGCAATCATAACAAAATTCTTTTTCATTGAAAATAAAGATAAAATGTTCTACATAAACTTTCTTAGTGCAAAATTACACAAAAACGCAGACATGACCAACAAAAAGTGAGAGATATTTGGTTATCTGCAAAATAATTCGTTAATTTGCATAAGTAAGCAATCAAAATTATTTTTATAATGACAATGTAAGTGACTCGAGTATTATCTTGTACTATCTTTAGCGCATCTTTGCCTCTCATTCTCTACTTTCGTCCCGTAGGCGAAAGTCATGTAGTCCGCTACACTCTGCATTTTGACCGGCGTCAAAAGCCGAATGATTGCCAAACCTGCATCCAAATTTAGCACAATCTAATATAAACCTAATTCTGATCACTTACTTAACAAAAGAAAATACCATGATCTCAATTATAATTCCCGTATTTAATGTCGCACAACACTTAAGGAAATGCCTTCAGAGCATATTGGAGCAAGGCATAGAGGACTACGAGGCCATACTGGTGAATGATGCCAGTACGGATAACTCGTTGGGTATCTGCATTGAGTGGTGCCAAAGCAATCCGAAGTTCCGTATCATCAATCACACTTGCAACAAGGGTTTGAGCGAGGCTCGCAACACGGGCATCGATAACGCCAAGGGCGAATGGATTACCTTTGTGGATAGCGATGACTATCTGGAACCGCAGTCGCTGAAACAGGTGCTAAGACACCAGAGCGACGAGATAGACGTGATAGAATACCCCGTGACAACGCACATCCATTTTGGCAAGTGCAGAACCGAATACCTGCGCTTTGAACCTCACGACGTGGACTTCAAGACATGGCTTGACGAACGCGGTTTTCAGCACGTGTATGCTTGGAACAAGTTGTACAGGACATCAATGTGGGAAGGGGTGAGATACCCTGCCGGAAAGTTTTTCGAGGACGTGTACACCACGCCTATCATCCTGCAGAAGGCACGACTGATACGACAAGTCAACATCGGCGCTTACCACTACCAGCGACGACTGGGCACCATCAGTGCCATACCATCGGCACAGGCCTGGAAGGACTATACCGAAGGCTACAACCTACTGGCAAAGATGCCTGAGGCGAAGGATAACTACGAGATCTATCTGCGAGGCAAGAATGGTGAGATTATGTATCACCGCGCATCGGGCTCGAAGGAACGCATCATGGAGCGACAGAAGATGCCACTCAGTTTTGCTTTTGCAAGGCGAAAAGGATTGACTTATCGCGACCGTCTCAAGATAATATGGTATAGCAACACCATCCACTGATACCTGGTGAGAATGCGTATCCAACCGTAACGGCGGATGCCCTTGCGCTTGGGCAATGGGTAGAGGTGCGACTTCTTGAGCAACTTGAGTTTCTGCTTGATGAAACTGAACGAATATCCATCGCGCATCAGGTTGACAATGTAGCACATCGCCATGGTGTGTGTGCGGCGAAGCATGGCACGTCCCATACCTTCGTTGGGCACCTCTTTCTTTACTCTTCTGATTACCCCGTAATAGTCGTCAAAGCGCTTGTTCAGGTGCTCTTTGTCGGTTATGGTCATGGTGGTACCCGAATGCACATTGTATTGGTAGGCAACTATAGAAGTCATGATAAGACGGTCGGCATTGAGATGCAGAAAGGTGACGTACTCCTCGTCCTCATGATAGATGCCGGGCGTGAAACGAAGTCCCTTGAGCGCCTCGCGACGGACGATGTAGGCACAGGCAGAAGGCACGACATCGAACTTCTCCATGAACCTCAGGGCTGATCCGTCATAATATGGTGTTTCTGTTTTTTGATATCGCAAACCTACGGCATCGGGCTTTTCCCTTAACACAATCTGCATCACCTCGGCATACTTGTCGGCAATCAATTCGTCGTCGGCATCGACAAAGGCAACATACTCGCCCGTGGCATGATCCAAACCGGTGTTACGTGCGGCTCCCTGCCCCTGATTGTCCTGACGGATGGTGTGCAGATGGCTGTCAGCACGCTTATTCACCCACGTTTCAACCATGGCGTCCTTGCTACCATCATCAACAATCCATGCTTCCCAATCGCACAAATCGTTGAGAAAAGAAAGACTATCAAGGCAACGTGTCAACTGTTCTTCTGTTTCACGATAACACGGAATGATAACACTTAAAAACATATTTGGTATACAGATTCGGGAATAAAATAAAATTTACACATTAAACTCGTTTATGACTTCGGCGATGCGTAACGCCTGCTCTTCAGTAAGCATGGGCGACAAAGGGAGTGACAGTTCTTCATTATGAATACGTTCGGTTACAGGATAGCGCAATTCATTCCAATCGGGGAAAGCCTTCTGAAGATGAGGCGGAATGGGATAATGAATGAGTGTGTCAATACCTTTTTTTAGCAGGAATGCCTTTAACTCATCACGATGAGCACAACGAATAGCAAAGATATGATAGACATGCTGTTCCTCGTTCTTAGGAGGTACAGGCAGAGTTACCAAGGGATTATCAATATGCGCGAGATAGATGGATGCCAACTTGCGACGATAGGCATTGTCAGCGTCCAGACGGTTGAGTTTGACGGAAAGCACGGCAGCCTGCATCTCGTCGAGACGGCTGTTCATGCCGTGCATGTCGTTAACATACTTCTGCGTACTGCCATAGTTGGCCATGCAACGAATGGTAGCGACCAGTTCATCATCGTCGGTAGTAACACAGCCAGCATCGCCCAACGCGCCTAAGTTCTTGCCTGGATAGAAACTGAAACCGGCAGCATCGCCCAACGCGCCTACCCTTTTGTCGCCAAAGTATGCACCATGTGCCTGGGCTGCGTCTTCAATGACAAGCAGGTTATGCTCATGGGCAAAATCGACGATGGGTGTCATGTTGCACGCTCTGCCGTAGAGATGAACACACAGAACGGCACGGGTGCGCTCGGTAAGCAAACCGGGAAGCAAGTTGGCATCCATCAGATAGGTGCTGATGGATGGTTCGCACAGAACGGGAGTCAGCCCTGCCTCCTTAATGGCAAGAATGGTGGCAATGAAAGTATTGGCAGGTACGATGATCTCGTCGCCCTCGTGCCAGCCACGCAAAATTCGGTAGGAACGCAGTATCAGCGTTAGGGCATCCAAACCATTGGCAACACCCACGCAATGCTTCGTTCCGCAGTATTCAGCAAAACTCTTTTCAAAGTTCTTAACCTGATTTCCCTGCAGGAACCAACCACTCTTCAGCACTTCTTCCAAGGCATCCGACAAAGCCGGTTGATAACTGTCATTCAGCGCTTTAAGGTTGAGGTAAGGAATACGTGTATCCTCTTCGCCATCGGCACTGGGGAGCATGGCATGCAGACGTTTTCTGTCGAGTGTAACCGTATAGCGGTCGTAGCAAACGGCACGTCCGCCAAAACCCTCTTTCTGGAAGATAAGTCCCTGGTTGAGGAACTTGCCTCCGCGTTCGGTAGAGACACCAAAATCGAGGTAGGTCATCGCCTTGTAACGGTCGTTGATGAGGTGGCGGAAGATGAGGTCCAAAGCACCCAGTTCCTTGCCTTCATCGTTAGCCGCAATATACTGGATGTGTGCCACCTTGCGTGTAACGAACACCACAACGCCTGCCAGGATGCGATTCTCCTTGCGGGCCACGCAGAGCTTGATTTCGCGCGGGAAGCGTTGCATGAGCAACTTAATCTCTTCGAAACTATGAACCGGTTTGGTATCGTGATATTTCTGAAGCACTTCCGTCAGGATGTCCCAATACTCCTGCAGGCATTCCCAATCGCCTTCAACCATGCGGTCAAGATAGACATCGTTCTCAATGGCTTTCTTGGCCTGGCGCACACGCAAGGTGCGCATCTTCAAAGGATTGGATAGTGTGACAACCGTGCTGACCTGACGATGCGTGAGACGGGCACCTGCACGGAAGAGAGCATACAACTCCTCGCCGTTGGGATAGGTGCTGTACATCACGGGTACCGGTTTGATAATCACCTTACGTGCCAGGAACATACGGTCATAATAGAGCAACACAGCCTGCATCAGAGCAAGCACCTCCATCTGCGTAATCTCTTCGGATACAATCAGACCTCCGTAGGTAAGTCCCTGATGGGAATGCACCTCGTGCGACTTCTCCACCCAATTGGCAGGGAAGACAGCCTTCAAACCATCCATACCCAATACACGTTCTTTCTCCTCAGCCGTATAATCCACGCCTTCGTAGATCAACAGCGAGCAGTCAACAAAACGATCTGAATGGTAATCCATGAAATCGCGGTCGAACAGGAACGTACCGTTCTTGGAGTTCTTCACGAACTGGTTCCACACGTCGCGATGGTTGATGGAATAAGGTATAATTGTCATGATTGTACGAAATATTAAGCACAAAGTTACACAATTATTTCAATAACTCCAAAATATCCGTGATTTTAGTTTTACTAATTGAGGAAAAAAGATAGAGAATAGGAGAAACAGGCAGACAGACACCCCGGCTCCCCGGGGGGAGAGATGCAAAGGGAGGAACAGGTAACAGGTAACAGATAACAGATAACAGATAACAAAAATCAAAATAACAACGTGCTTGTGACAGCGCGACATGTCATCTATAATCATCAATCATCAACCATCAATCTTCAACCATCAACCATCAATCATTAATCTTCAACCATCAACCATCAAACTTCAATCATCAACCATCAACCATCAATCATTAATCTTCAACCATCAATCTTCAATCTTCAACCTTCAACCTTCAACCATCAATCATCAATCTTCAACCATCAATCTTCAACCATCAACCATCAATCTTCAACCATCAACCATCAATCTTCAACCATCAATCTTCAACCTTCAACCATCAATCATCAATCTTCAACCATCAATCTTCAACCATCAACCATCAATCTTCAACCATCAACCATCAATCTTCAACCATCAATCTTCAACCATCAATCATCAA
>JAZUKS010000005.1:0-19049 GCA_045643405.1 Bacteroidaceae bacterium
TCCATGCCGCATGCACATACGGTGCAGAAGCCATCGTTATATGTGTGACTTATGTATTGGAAGTGAGGGGTGGGGTCGTTGCTGTACTCCAGTTTACCAACAAGCTGATTGCTACAGTTGTATGTGCCGCCCACCAGATACACCCTGTTGGTATTGTCGTCCAGGTCGGAGGTCTTCAGGGTGGGCTTGCTTTTGGGGTCTGAAAGGTCTTGCACCCAGTAGGTCTTCTCCTCGTTGCCCTGCAGGGTGTAGGCAGCATATCCACTTGCCATTTCCTCAGCTGTAAACACGTAAAACTCTCCTCCACTGTAGGATGAAGTGCCGATACAATTGGGGGTTGGGGTAGGGGAATCTTTCTTGTAGTATGTGGTGCCATTTCCACCATTGCCCACACACTCGTTTTGGTAGAAAAGCTGGCTATCCACGCGACCCAGTATGAGACCGGGCCGTGAGCCGACTATGCTTGCCTCGTTGTTGTAGCAATGCTTGATGGTGCCTGCATGGCCCAGTCCGGCTATACCTCCTGCATTGCCACCGCTGCTTGATACATTGCCATTGTTGACGCAGTAGGCAATGTCTCCGTAGGTCATTGTGCCCACGATACCTCCGCAATCGCCCATACCGTCGATCGTACCGTTGTTGATACAGTCGGTGACGATGCCGTAGCTTTCGCCGAAGATGCCACCAAAGCCAGAACTTACTGTGTAGTTGTTCTTCCATTTAATCGCTCCATAGTTCTTACAACCTATGGCGGTTCCGCCATTCAGGGCCTTACCGCAGAGGCCACCCACGTTCTTGCTACCCACGACCTCAGCATAGTTGGTGCAATTAACAAATTCGGGGCCAAACTGATAACTCGTACCCACAAAGCCGCCCACGTTCTGGTCGCCTTCTACGGTTCCTGTAACTGTCACGTTTTCCATCGTCATGGCTCCGAAGTTCACAGAACCCACCACCATGCCTACACCATCGAAGCCATAGCCTTTCACGTTGCCCGATATCGTCAGGTTCTTGATGGTGTGGATGCGACCGCTGTCATCAAAATGAATGCCGGTATAGGCAATAAATCCAAGGCCTTGACCAGTCTTTCCGTCTGTGCGGTTGATGTAGAGGTTGGTAATCTGATGTCCGTCGCCATCTATTTGGCCCCAGAATGATGTAATAGGTTCCCAACTGCCAATGGTGGGGCCGCACACGGGACTGAGGTCGATGTCGGCCGTCAGTTTTATATATACGTTCTTGGCAAGTCGGTTTACACCGTCGTAGTAGTCCTCTTTCATTAGATTTTTCACCCAGAGAAGCTCAGCCAGGTTGCTGACTAGATAAGGCGTACTGGATATGCCTATGCCATTTCCTTCGGGTTTAGTAGGTGTTACATCTGCCTTGGCATGTAGTGATAGCATCATGATGCAAGCCAGCATCAGTGCTATTTTGTTTAGTTTGTTAATCATTGTTTTTTATTATTAGTGTTTTTTTATCTAGTTTCGCAAGCTCTGCTCGGTTTTCCGCTTCGCAGCTCGCCAGCAGAAGAACTTCTGGAAATTAATTAGGAAAATAATAGGGCGAGTGTCCTGCTTCCTGGATTATCCTCCAAGCGTTCTAAAACCAATTTGTGAGAAAACGTAGTGAAAAGTAACCTTTCGAATGTCTTCAAAAAAGTCACTTTTCACTATTTATAGCCTTTGGCCTACCGAGGTAGGGGGGCTTTGAGGTCTTTTCATTTCACCATTACTTGCCCCCGGTCACGTTGCTCATGGAGTATCTGTTGCCAATCTTTATGGTTGAGAGGTCGATGGTGCTGGGATCTACGCCTTCGTGAAGAACGACTGCGATAGAGGGATCCTCAGGATTGTCCACCAAGGTGTTGCCCTGCTCGGTCTTGCAAAGGGTGAAGCCATCGGCACGCTCTTCGGTATCGTTGCTTGCAGCACGGGTGTAGTAGTCATAGTAAACAGAGGTGCTGTAGGGATCCCACCACCCTTCGTCTTGGTAGATTCTCTCCAACCTGAAGGGGGCACCGGTGTCAGAGAAATAACCGGTGAAGTAATGGTTGCTGAGGCTGTAGTCGTAGATGCTTGTATCCCACTCAGATTCTCCCTTGTAGTGGAAGGTGATGAGTCCGTCGTGGATGTTCCACTTCACGTAGTGATAGATGTATTTGTAGGGACAAGCCTCATTCCATACACGTTTGTTGCCGTAGCCGTCATAGTACCATCCTGCCGTGCGGTAGGGGTATTCGTCCACCTGCTTGCAATAGCCGTAGGATGAGTACATTATGCTGCTGTTGAAGTTCATGTAAGTGTCCATGCACTCCCAGGTGACGGTGATGCCGCTTCGGCGGTCAACGCCGCTAAAGTACATGCCAAAGTCACCATACCATTCGCCATTGAGCTTGAATGCCAGACGGTTGTCATCGTCACAAGAGGTGAGTGTGCCTGCGCCCAGTATGAGTGCTGTGGCAGCGAGGAAGAGGTTGCGTATTTTCTGGAAAGTATTCATAATTGTTATGTTTTATGGGATTATTACTTTGTTTCTGTTTTTAAATCTACTGCAAAGGTAGGCACTTTTGCTTGTATTACAAAGGAAAATCCCACATTTCTCATAGGAAAACCCCTTTTCGGTGAGGGGGACTTCTTCCCTATGGGCTACTTGTGCGTCAGTCGGCCATGTTGTGGCGATTGCCGGCTTTCAGGTGTGTGAGATCTACGCTGTTGGGATCGACTCCCTTACGAAGAACCACTGCCATGGTGGGGTTCTCTGGATTGTCAACCAGCATGTTTCCCTCGTTGGTTGTGCATAGGGTAAAACCGTCTGCACGCTTTGTGGCGACTGCCTTGCTGGCAAGTTCCTCTTCAAAGCTTAGCTCACGCTTTACGTAGTATCCGTCATTGCGCTCGTAGTAATGGTCATTGACGTAGTTGTACTCGTTGGCATAGTTGCCCCACCATGCGTCGCCCATTTTGGCACTCTTCAGATAGAAGGGAGCACCGGTGTCAGCAAAGTGTCCGCTAAAGGTAGAGTAAGTTATGTCGTAGTCATTTACTATCGTGTTCCAGTCCTTTTCGTTCTTATATTTAAAGGTGATGACGCCATCCTTGATCTTGAAATTTATATAATGGTAAATGTACTCGTAGGGGCAGGGCGCGTCATAGCGGAACTTTTCTCCGTAACGGTCAACTCCCCATCCTCGTACATTGTATGGGTAGTAATCTACCTGCCTGCAGTAACCGCTGGCGGCAGCAAAAAAGGCGTTGTCGAACTTCATGTAGGTGTCTGTACATTCCCAGGTGATGACCTCGTTGTAGCGATTTACACCAGAATAATACATGCCAAAATCACCGTACCATTCTCCCTGCAGTTGGATGGCTACTACATTGTCGTCGTCGCAAGAACTGAGGGTACAGGCACCTATCATCATGGTTGCTGCGTATACGGCATGGCGTAATTTCTTGATAGTGTTCATAATGTTTCTATATTGGGTTATTTATTGTTCTTTTTAGGGTTTTTGTTCGTTCCTCATGCAAAGATAGAAACTTTGAGTTGTACTGCAAAGAAAAATCGGAATAAATGTTGGAATAATATATAATTAGTTGGTTATTGTACGCTAGGATGCAAAGGCGCAGGTTTTTTAAGGGATTTAGAACCTAAAAGAGAAGATCTCTGCCTCTTTGCGACTTTGTGTCTTTGCTTTCGGATAAAACGTGTATTCGCTTCCGGCACGATGTAGAGGGGGAGGTTGACCGGCATCAAAACGCCGTTAGTGTCGTTTTGATAGCAAGAATTGATATTTTGCAATCATTTTATTTCTTATTTAAATAAGGTAAGATACTTTAGTTCGAGAAAACGACGCAAATCGTACAAAATGATACTTTATTTGCTCAATTTGCTATCAAAATGACAAAAATACGCCTATTTTTGTGTTTTTATGAAAAAAGTTCGCTAAATATGATGGATATTTGAGCAAAATGTTATACCTTTGCATTGTAAACAAGAGAACGACACGGCTGACGAACATTTTACAGCTCAAAAAACAAACAAAGCAGACCAATATGACGAAGAAAATCAAATTCACAAAGATGCACGGTGCAGGCAACGATTACATTTATGTCTACACTCCCGAAAACGAGATTGCAGATCCCGCTAAGGCAAGTATCGAGTGGAGCAAGTTTCATTTCGGCATTGGCAGCGACGGTTTGATTTTGATTGGCAAGAGCAACGCCTTGGAGGCTGACTTCACGATGCGTATCTTCAACAATGACGGTAGCGAGGCAATGATGTGTGGCAATGGCGTGCGTTGCGTTGGCAAGTTTGTTTACGACCACAAGTTGACCGACAAGACCAGGGTGGCTATCGACACGCTTTCAGGCATCAAGGTCATCGACTTGCATGTAGGCGAGGATGGAACGGTGGACAGTGCTACGGTCAACATGGGAGCTCCTGTGCTGGCAAATCCTCGTCAGTTGGCAACGCCCGATGGCAGCATGAAGGAAGGCGAGGTTGGCGGTTTCATCGGAACCTATGTCTGTATGGGCAATCCTCATTTCGTTATCTTCGTTCCCGATGTGATGGACATCGACCTCAATGAGGCAGGTCCTGCAATGGAGCACAACGCCATCTTTCCCGAGCGTTGCAACATTGAGTTTGCCACGGTTCGTCCCGACGGAAGCATTCGCATGAGGGTTTGGGAGCGCGGAAGCGGTATCACCCTGGCCTGTGGAACCGGTGCTTGTGCCACCGCAGTAGCAGCTCATGTATGTGGTCTCAGAGGGCGTGAGAGCGACATCGAGATGGATGGTGGTACTCTTCACATTGAATGGCGCGAGTCGGACAACCGCATCTACATGACCGGTCCTGCCGCCACGGCATTCGAGGGCGAGATTGAGGCAATCTGAAGCCCTTGCATATCTTTTAGAAAACAACAACCAATAAATAATTAGAAAAACTGCTTCCCCAGCAGTATAAAGATCCTTAGGGATGGGGGATATTGATTATGGCACTCGTTAATGAAAACTTCTTGAAACTGCCCGTGAGTTACTTGTTCTCAGACATTGCTCATAAGGTGAACGACTTCAAGGCCGCAAACCCTGACGCTGATGTTATCCGCTTGGGTATTGGTGACGTGACACAGCCTTTGTGTCCCGCCGTTATTGAAGCAATGCATAAGGCTGTTGAGGAGATGGCTTCAAAGGACACCTTCCGTGGCTATGGTCCTGAGCATGGATACAGTTTCTTGCAGGAAGCAATCATTAAGAACGATTTCCTTCCCCGTGGCATTCAACTCGATCCCGTGGAGGTATTTATCAACGACGGTGCCAAGAGTGATACCGGTAACATCGGCGATATCCTGGGACTTGACAACAGCATCTGCATGACCGACCCCGTTTATCCCGTTTATGTGGACAGCAATGCTATGTGCGGTCGTGCTGGTAACCTGGTTGACGGCAAGTGGAGCAACATCGTGTACGCTCCCTGTAATGCCGAGAACAACTTCGTGCCTGCCCTGCCTAACCAGCGAGTAGATGTCATCTACCTCTGTTACCCCAACAACCCCACGGGTACCGTCATCACCAAGGAAGAACTCAAGAAGTGGGTTGAGTATGCTCTTGCAAACGACTCGGTCATCATGTACGATGCCGCTTACGAGGCGTACATCCAGGAAGAAGATATTCCTCATAGCATCTATGAGATAGAGGGTGCCAAGAAGTGCGCCATCGAGTTCCATAGCTATTCAAAGACAGCAGGTTTTACAGGTGTTCGTTGTGGTTATACTATTGTTCCCAAGGAACTTACCGCCAAGACCGTAACCGGCGAGCGCGTAGCATTGAATGCCCTTTGGAACCGTCGTCAGTGTACCAAGTTCAACGGTACCAGTTACATTCAGCATCGCGCTGCCGAGGCTATCTATACCCCCGAGGGTAAGGAGCAGGTCAAGGCGACCATCGCATATTACATGGAGAATGCCCGCATTATGCGCGAGGCGCTCAGCGAAATGGGTTATCAAGTGTTTGGTGGTGTCAATGCCCCTTACATCTGGCTCAAGACGCCCGGTGAAACCACCTCATGGCAGTTCTTCGAACAGTTGCTCAACGGTCCTCACATCGTGGGTACTCCCGGTGTAGGTTTTGGTCCTTCTGGCGAGGGTTACTTCCGCCTCACCGCCTTTGGCGAACGCGAAGACTGCATCCGAGCTATGGAGAGAATGGCGAAAGGGTGGTAATCTGTTGACAACAGACCATACTGAACGGTTAAAGGTTATAGGTTAAAGGTTATAGGTTATAGGTTATAGACTCTTGACGGTTAGTGGTTAAAGGTTAGAGACCCTTAAAGGTAAGAGACTACAGACAACCATTCTTAGAAAATAAAAAAAATATAAACAAAATAAATATAAACCCAGTACTCCTCATCTGCGAGGTTATGCCTTAATGAGCGAGGAGGGCTGAAAAAACTTAAAGTATTATGTCAAGTGCATTAAGATTTCAGGTAGTAGGCGAGGCATTCAAGAAGAAGCCCGTTGAGATCCCCAACCGTGAGGATCGTCCCAGTGAGTACTTTGCAAAGTATGTCTTCAACCGTCAGAAGATGTTCAAGTATCTTCCTGCCAAGGTTTACAAGAAGATGTGCGACGTGATCGATAATGGCACTACACTCGACATGGCAACAGCCGATGCAGTGGCTGAGGGTATGAAGAAGTGGGCTATGGAGCTCGGTGTAACTCACTGTACTCACTGGTTCCAACCTCTTACCGAAGGTACTGCAGAGAAGCATGATGGCTTCGTAGAGCACGATTGGAAGGGTGGTATGGTTGAGGAGTTTACTGGTAAGGAACTCATTCAGCAGGAGCCCGATGCAAGTTCATTCCCCAGCGGTGGTATCCGTTCAACCTTCGAGGCTCGTGGTTACTCTGCATGGGATCCCGCATCTCCCGTATTCGTTATCGGCGACACCTTGATGATTCCCACCGTGTTCATCTCTTATACCGGTGAGGCTCTTGACTACAAGGCTCCCTTGAAGAAGGCCCTCAAGGCCGTTAATGAGGCAGGTACTGCAGTCGCTCAGTATTTCTATCCCGAAGTTCAGAAGGTAATCTCTAACCTCGGTTGGGAGCAGGAGTACTTCCTGGTTGATGAGAGCCTTTATGCTGCTCGTCCCGACTTGCTGATGACTGGTCGTACCTTGATGGGTCACGACAGTGCCAAGAACCAGCAGATGGATGACCACTATTTCGGTTCAATCCCCAGCCGTGTTGCTGCTTTCATGAAGGATCTCGAGATTCAGGCTCTTGAGTTGGGTATTCCCTGCAAGACCCGTCACAACGAGGTTGCTCCCAACCAGTTTGAGTTGGCTCCCATCTTCGAGGAGACAAACCTTGCTGTTGACCACAATATGTTGATCATGGCATTGATGAAGAAGGTTGCTCGTAAGCACGGTTTCCGTTGCCTCTTGCACGAGAAGCCCTTCGCAGGCATCAACGGTTCTGGTAAGCACAACAACTGGTCACTCTCAACCGATACTGGCGTTTTGCTCCATGGTCCTGGCAAGACTCCCCTTGACAACCTCCGCTTCATCACCTTCATCGTTGAGACCTTGATGGCAGTACATAAGCACAATGGTTTGCTGAAGGCTTCTATCATCAGCGCTACCAATGCTCACCGTCTGGGTGCTAACGAGGCACCTCCTGCAATCGTAAGTTCATTCTTGGGTGCTCAGTTGGCAGACGTTTTGGCTAAGCTCGAGGAGAGTGAGGACGAGGATATCTTCAACTTGGCAGGCAAGCAGGCAATGACTCTTGACATTCCTCAGATTCCTGAACTTCACATCGATAATACCGACCGTAACCGTACTTCACCCTTCGCCTTCACCGGTAACCGTTTCGAGTTCCGTGCTGTAGGTAGCCAGGCAAACTGTGCAGCAGCCATGATCGTGCTGAACACCGCTGTGGCTGAGGCATTGGCAGACTTCAAGAAGCGTGTTGACGCTCTCATCGAGGGTGGTATGGATAAGATGAAGGCTATCGTGAAGATCGTTCGCGAGGACATCAAGGCATGCAAGCCCATCCACTTTGACGGCAACGGTTACTCTGACGAGTGGAAGGTTGAAGCTGCTAAGCGTGGTTTGGACGTTGAGAACTCTGCTCCCATCATGTACGACCAGTATTTGGCTCCCGCTACCAAGGAGATGTTCCAGAAGATGAACGTGTTCCAGCCCGCAGAACTCGAGGCTCGTAACGAGATCAAGCTCGAGAACTACTACAAGAAGATCCAGATTGAGAGCCGTATCTTCGGTGACCTCTGTTTGAACCACATCCTTCCTGTAGCTCTCCGCTACCAGAGCGCTCTGATTGACAATGTATTCAAGGTTAAGGAGACTTTCCCCGTATCGACTGCTACTAACTTGAATGCAAACAACCTGAAGCTCATCGAGAAGATCAGCGAGCATTGTGCTTACATCACCGAGAACGTAGAGACCATGCGTCAGGCACGTAAGACTGCCAACGCTCTGGAGAGCGAGCGTGAGAAGGCAATTGCTTACCACGACACCGTAGCTCCTCTGCTCGAGAGCATCCGCTACCACGTTGACCACCTCGAGTTGGTTGTTGACGATGAGCTCTGGCCTCTTCCCAAGTATCGTGAGATGTTGTTCATCCGCTAATTGGAAGTAACATATATGCATAAAAAGCCAACCGCATTTGTGGTTGGCTTTTTTTATGTGTGTATAAAAAAATTACTTGCCTCTTCTTCTATTCTCTCTCCGTGTTTCTTTCGAGATGCCTATTGCTATTTATCCACTTGATTCCCGCATCATTCCCACCTTACTCCGACTATAAGTGGGAGGGAGGTGGGAGGGAAGTGGGAGGCAGAGCGTAGTCGGCTCGAAGGAAAACTGTATGCTCTATGAAGTATCAGGCATACAGAAAGACTATGCCTATAGGGTACCAAAGAGTGCTTTTCGCTTCTTTTCTACCTTCTTTTTGTAAAGTTTATACTGTTATTTGCCATGTTATTTGCTTTTCTGTTAGGTCTTGAAGAAAAAAAACGAGGAGATTTCGAAAATAATTGGGCAAAAATTTGCATAATCGTTTTCCTTTCTTTAGTTTTGCGTTGTCAAGATAAGACATGCCTTGTCAGGAGGCTGTGGCATCTAACACGTTTTATGGAAACAAAAACAATCAATAATCCCATGAGAAGAAAAGTACTATCCTTAGTAACCATTCAGTTATCATGAAGCAAAACAAACTCATTGTGTTTCTTATGTCACTATTCGTAGTGACGTCGGCCAGCGGTCAGGTAAGTCTCTCTGGCATGGATAATGATTCGGCCGACAGCCTGCAGAAATGCAGCATCCGCTATTTCACTCCCGGCAAGGGAGGCAGAGGCAAGGTGTGGGATTTCTCCCGCAAGCTCAGTTCCCGGGCAACCTCACAGGTGATGTTCCTGAAGGACAGCACCGGCGTGGTGTCAGTCGTCGAGCCAGAAAAGATAAGCCGTTACCTCACCACCCCCGACACGCTTGTCCTCATAGGCACTGAATCACGTTTACAGGAGCGTGAGTACGTCAGGACGAAACTCTCCAAGGTGTTCCCCCTTGCCTATGACGACTCAGTGAGAAACCGTTTCAGGTGCGAGGGCATGTATTGCGGCAACCATCCGTTCCGCGAGGTAGGCACCACGCTGGTCAAGGTAGATGCGGAAGGCTCAGTCGTACTGGCAGAGAATGACACCTTGAGAGACGTGAAAAGAGTACACACCATCGACACCTATTCCGTGTGCATGGACCTCAGCAGGGAAGCCCTCGACACGGCCAGGCTCACGCAGGTCATAGACGAGCGCTATGAATGGTATCTCCCAGAATCGCAATACCCCATCTTCGAGAGCGTGACAAGCACCACTTACAGCAACATGGATGCCATAGGCACCACCAAGCATGCCTTCTGCAACCTGCCCGAAGACAAGGCAGCCTATTACATCACCGAGGCAGAGGAGGAAGATGAGGAGACGGAGGAAGATGACAGCTCGTTCGACGAGGAGACGACGGAGCCAGACATCATCCGCTACAAGGTGGAAACCAGCGGTGGAGTGATAAGGCTGTCCTATGAGCTTGACGAAGAAGCCACGATCACGACCATCGTAGCGAGCCACATGGGCATGACCTACAAGCATAAGACATGGACTCAGGATGCAGGTCAGGGATATACCGCCCAGATAGACTGTAACGGCCTTCGTCAGGGAACCTACATCCTGTATATCAATGTGAACGGGAAGATATATAGCGAGAAGGTAAGGCTGTAGTCACGAAGCACATGCCTAGTATCATAGAAGTCTAAACAAAGAAAACCACGAAAGATAATGAAAACAAAGAACGGAAAGCAGCTGCTTATGCTGCTCCTTCTTCTGCTGTCATCGCTTATGTCGTTCGGTGACGACGTGCAGGAGAAGCTCAACCTGGACTACTTCAGGACACCGGAGGCAGCAGCCTTCAAGAAGTACGGAGAGGAATCGGTGAACGAATACACAGGTACGGCAGACATCTCAGTGCCCCTCTACACCATAAAGAGCAGGGACATAGAGATACCCCTTGTGCTGCGTTATGATGCGTCCGGCATCAAGGTGGAGCAGGAAGCCTCATGGGTGGGGCTCGGATGGAACCTGATGGTGGGAGGATGCATTAACTATGTGTGTGCGGGTGGCCATGACCAATATAAACAGTCTCGTGGTATGATTAGCGAGAAGGTATGGACAGAGTATCTGACTACAACCATGAAGACACCGAATGCTACAGGAACTCAGCATTTCAATTATTCTACAGACGACAAAGAGACATGGATGGAAAATGTAAATCACAATTTCGCCTTTGACCCTCCATATCGTGAGAACCTTTCCATGGACATGAAATACTATACTCTATGGGGGTATGGCGAGCGGGATTTCTATTCAGCCAATATTCTGGGAAAATCATTCAAGTTTTTCATAGACCCCGTCACGATGAATAGTTATGTCATTGGTGAATGCAACGAAGAATACAAGATTGAGCCAACCTATTCAATTGAACCAATAACAGGCATTGGCAACCAGCCTGATGTGCAGAGATGGAAGATAACGGATTCAAGTGGATATACCTATTATTTCAAAAATGCGGATACAGCATTTGACGAAAAAGGACAAGGTTATAATTTCTGTTGGTATCTGACCGGTATTGATACACCCTTGGGTGAAAAGGTGGAATTGTCCTACACGCAACATCGGGAATGTAGCAGGACGAGAAGGGTAGAATCCTTCACCCATCAGGGTGATAATACTCAGGTTAAAGATATGTCTTATTACACAAAAGGATATTCAATGGTTATGTCGTCATGTTTGGTGAATAATTCCTTTCTTAAAGAAATACGGACAAGTAATCAGATCGTTACCTTTTCTACCTTAGAAAGCAAGGAGTGCAGTGGAAGGAAGCTGGAAGCGATAACAGTAAAATCGAATGATGCAGCGAAGACTGAAATAAAAAAAATCAAGTTCTCTTATACCTCTTTTGGGCATTCAGGCGTGGGAGGAAACTATGCACCTGCCCAGGATGAAGCCACGGAACTTCGACTAAGACTGGATCGTGTCGGGGAAATTGTAGGCAGTGATACACTCGCTACCAGCTTTTTCTATAATGAATTAAAACTGCCGTCAAAAAGATCGTGTGCCCAAGACTTCTGGGGCTATTATAATGGTCAGGACAACCCATCGTCTTATCCTGGCCCCAATGGACATACCCTACTGCCTACGCCATCAAGGTTTATGAGTAAATTTTATAATAACGAACTGACGTACATTAAGGGTGCTGACAGATTCAGCCGTGGTGAGTATATGCAAGCAGCCATGCTGAATAAGATAGTGTACCCTACAGGAGGATACACCACCTATGAATATGAGGCCAACAGTATCCTTGTGTCGGATTTTACCCTGACAGAGAAATACAGGGAGAAAAGATATGATGTGTCGGTTTCCGTGTCAGCGTCTTGTGCCAGCTCACCTTATGGACCAGTGTACAATGATTTGTTGAAAAAGGAGTTCACACTTTCAAAAGAAACTACATTTGAACTTTTCTATCAGAGCAACGGCGGTGTCAGCAGCTTGTACGGAAAAGACCTTAAAATAGAAATCCGTAAATGGAACGATAAGACAAAGCTTTTCGACTTGGTGAAAAACACTACGGTAAAATTTGAGACGTCCAGGGACCTTTCATCTGTACTGCGGGACATAACACTCTCTCCCGGAAAGTATTATCTGGGTCTCACAAAGATTAACAACCCGCAGAATTTGGAGTATAGTGTTCATTTTTACTTGGATGGCTGGGATAGTGAACAATTGACAAGTAGTTCTGCAAATGGTAACGTAAACATGCAGTATTCGTTAGAGTGCGGTGGTCTGCGAGTAAAGAAGATCCGTAATTATGATGATGATGACTCGTTGGTAAATTATGTTACTTACAATTATGATGATGATAAGGGGACAACAGGAATTGTGCTGGATGCCATGGAAACGATAGATCCGTTCAATTATACTATTCTTGAGTGGCATCCGCTTCCTATACTTATTGATTCTGATGAGAGTAGGCCTGATCATACTTTTGCAATATATTATACACATCAGGTTTCTGGCCTAACCATTAGTACCGGCCAATCAAGATTTCCTGCATTTTACGCGTCATGCAATCCTGGTAATGTTGGTTATTCACAAGTGACAAAGTGCAAGTACAATGCAGCAGACAAGCTGGAGAAACGCATTGTCACATCGTTCATAAACAATGCCCCCAAAAGCATGACGCTGATGGATTACTATACCCGTTTTGAAAATGGGAAAATACTCCAGAAGAAAGTTTATGATGCAAACAACAGACTCGTTTGCTGTGAAATAAATGAATATCTTTTCCATGATGATGAAAACGATGTAAACAAAGATACGTGGTACTCAACAAATATGGTATGTCGTGATGAGATTATTATCGACCGCAGTGTGCAATATGTAAACGAATACACAGATCCAACCTTTGAATATCGGTACAGGATCTGGAAATACCCATACATCCTATCCCGTACCGAGTTGTCCAAGACCACGACCACAGAGTATTACCCTGATGGCAGGAACATCGTAAAGACGCAGGAATACACCTACAATGCCAAGAACCACCAGGTGTCTCAGGTGAAAGAGAGCACGGGGCTTCCAAAGCAGTACAACGTGACAAGAATCCGATATAGCGTGGATGCCTCAAGGGATTCGACGGAAATAGAAAGCTACTGGATGGCAGAAAATGCCCACAGGCTCAACGACGTGGTGGAAAAGCAAAGCATCCTCGTTGAAAACGGCCGGGAGAAGCGACTGAGCACCCAGCACACCTCATATACGAGCCGAAAGGACGGGGATTCCTGGTACTACCTGCCCATAACGTATTCCACCTCCATCGGAAGCAATACCGCCGAGACACGAGCCACGTACAGTTACGACGATGACAGGAACGTCTGCTCCATCTCGGTAGATGGCATGGAGACAGTCTATGTGTGGTCATACAACGGGCAGTATCCCGTGGCCAGGATAGAAGGACTTACCTATGATGAAGTTGAAGAAGAATTGGGGAAAAACACAATATCTACATTGTTGAAAAGTGCTGTCCCAAATGAAACAACGGTGAACTCTATGCGAGATAAAATCACCAATAAAGGCGGTTTGGTCACAACATATACCTACAAGCCGTTGGTAGGAATCACATCCCAGACACTGCCGAATGGATTAAAGACGACATACGAATATGACGGGTTCGGCCGATTGGCAAAGGTCATCAATCACGACGACCATACACTATCTACCAATAGCTACAATTACAAGAAGCCATGATAAAGAACAAATCACATATAGCATTATTGGCATTGCTGACATTACAGGCAGGCTCCTTGCAGGCACAAACGGCAACGCAGAACTATGTCAAGACCGAGACGATGCTTGACACAGAGGGGCGTGAATCCCTAAAGGCTGTGCAGTACTACAACGGTCTTGGCTACCCCACACTCTCGGTGGCAACTGTTGGGCTGAACGGTGAGACGGCATGCACCCTTACCACCTACGATGCCCTGGGACGCGAGAATCTCATGTATGTGCCTGTGCCTGGCAGCGGTCTCGACTACCTGAGCGAAAGTAACATCAAGGGACGAGGGTATTATCTGAACGACAACAGCGGCTTCACCCAGAACCATTATGATGCCCTTGACAGAGTGACTGCTGTTGACATGGCTGGCGACAAATGGAGAGAGGCAGGAGCACAGAACAGAACGGAATACCTCACAAACGCAGCGGACGAGGTGCTGCACTACGAGGCTCCAGAGGATGGTTTCTACAGTCTTGTAAACCCCGAGAACAGCTCTTTTGAGTACTACCCTGAATGCTCACTACATAAGACCATCACCACAGATGCCGATGGCAAGAGCGTCGCTGTCTTTACAGACCTGCAAGGAAAGAAAATTCTTGAGCGTACCGCATCGGGTGACACATACTATGTCTATAATGACCTCGGACAGCTGCGCTTCGTCCTGCCACCTGCTTTTGACCGAAACAATTCACTGTCCAAAAGAAGATATGCCTACGAATACCGTTATGACGAGAGGGGGCGCATCAGCAAGAAGATACTCCCCAACGCCAGTACTGGTGTCACCATCACTTATTGCTATGACAAGGCAGACCGCATTGCCTTTGTGAAAGACCCTGCAATAGCTAGCTCAACGTCAGGTGGTACGACCTACAAGTACAGGTTCTATCTGTATGACAGGCTTGGAAGACTATGCGTGCAGGGAATATGCAGCAATGCTGCCGATAAGACTTCCACACTTTCCACTACGACCTACGTGCCAGGAAGCAGCGGCATCAACAAGACTGGCTACACAGCTCCATACACTATCTACAACGTCAAGTTAGAGATAGTGAACTATTACGATAACTATAACTTCATTGACAATAAGCTGACAGGCTCAATGCCAGTGGTGACGGTTAGTGATAATCAGAAGCAGTATGCCATCGGTTCCATGACAGGGCAGGTAGTGTACACAAGCAATGGCAAGAATGTGGGTACCATCAACATATACGACCAGCAGGGGCAGGTCGTAAGGTCAGTGCATAAGGGACTCTACGGATATACCGAGGACGTGAGCACTACGTACAACGAGATGACGGGCGCGGTTGAAAGCACGGAAGCCAAGGTCAATGTCAGGTACGGAAGTGATTTCGTGGCAAAGACGGACTATACATACAGCTATGGCAAGAAAAAGAAGATGAAGCAGTCCGTCCGCCATGGCATGACTGCCCTTTCACGTGAAACAGAATACGGCTATGACTTTGCCGGCAGGCTGAGTGGCAAGAACAGACAGTTGACGGGTACGAACAAGTCCTATTGCACGTATTCCTACGACGTGCATGGGTGGCCCACAAGCATCAGCAGCGGTGGTTTTCAGGAGAAACTCTATTATGCTGATGGTTTTGATGGAGGATGCTACAACGGTAACATCAGCACCATGGAATGGAAGGGGAAGGATGAGACTTACTTCCGTGGTTATAACCTGAAGTACGATGGCAACAATCGTCTTTATGATGCTGCATACGGAGAATATGAACAGCTTGCAGACTACAAAAACCTGTACGACGAGCATGTAGAGTATGATGCCAACGGAAACATCACCAAACTGCAGCGTCGGGGACTTGTCGATAACCAGCATGGTGGCTTCGGCTTGGTTGACGATCTGACCATGTCATACAACGGCAACCGACTGTCGAGTGTGCGCGACGATGCCAAGCAACTCAACTACGCAGGTGCTACGGATTTCAGCGGAAAGCAAGGACAGTCTTATACTCTTACCCACTACACAGAGACAGGTGCACTCAAGAGTGACAAGGGAAGAAACATTGCCAAGATAGACTACGACAGATTCAGCAACCCTATCCGCATACAGTTCACCAATGGCAACGTGACGAAGTATGTGTATAGTGCCACAGGTGAGAAGCTGCAGGTCATCTACCAGACGGCAGTTCCCAATATCAGCGTTGCCATCGGCAGCACAAAGGAACTCACAGCCTCGCAGATTCAATATACCGACTCGGTGGATTACTTGCTGGGTGGAATGCTCACGGTGAGGAACGGCCGTATCGACCAGTACCAGTTTGAGGAGGGTTACTGCCAGGCGGAGCAGTATGCGAGTGATGCCAGCAAAGACAAGTTCACCTTCTGCTACTACGACCAGGACCACCTTGGCAATATCCGTCAGGTGACACAAGACAACGGTACCTCGAAGGGCAAGGTCATCCAGAAGGTGAACTACTATCCCTTCGGCCTTCAGCTGTGCGACGGCACGACGGACAGCAACGTGCAAAGCCACAGGTACAACGGCAAGGAGCTTGACAAGATGCACGGCCTGAACACCTACGACTACGGAGCACGCCAGTACAACCCCGTCACCGCGCGTTGGGACAGGATAGACCCACTCTGCGAGAAGTATTACTCCATCAGTCCCTATGCCTATTGCGCAGGAAATCCTGTGAAGTATGTGGATCCGGATGGGAGAGATATTTGGCAGATCAATGGAAATGGGGAGATAATATCTCGAGAAAGTGATAGAACAAAAGAACGTTTTGAATTTTATATGATAAATCCAGATGGATCTAAGGATCCACTATATAATTACTTTTCTTTAGAAGAAGTAAAACCGGTAGAACTTGAATACGGTACAGTAAAATGGAATGAAATGGGTCTGACAAAGACAAAAGATCAATTTGGAAATGATGTGGAAGCAAATTGTGACATCTTGGAAATAAAAGGTGAAGAAAATGCACGACTGTTATTTGAAAGTCTATCAAATTGCAATATAGAATTCTCGTTGTTTACATTTGATTCCGAAAGCCAATATATTACCACATCTCACACTGTCAATACAGACATGTTGTCAAGTTCATTTCTAAATAATTTAGAAAAAGAGAAAAGAAATCAACTAAATTCAGTAGAACACAATCATCCCAATGGTGACCCTACCCCTAGCGGAATTAAGGACGATCAAAGAAATGGACGAAAAGCTGGGACTTTCGGAGATATTGGCTTTAAAAAATGGGTAACAAATGATTTGAAAATCAAAAATGCAAATAAACCAGATTTTTTCAGAATATTCACACCAAATGATGGAGTTTATACAACATATTGAATTAATGTCAATAATAAAATTCTACGTGATAATTACCAGAAAAAATTAGTTTTAACTAAAAAGTAACAAGTAGTAATAAGAATATCAAACATCCTAAATTATGAGTAACATCTTTATACCATCCATTTCCATCATGTGCGGTTGTAATAAAAAGATTCTTTTAATTATAGCTATGATGTTCTGCACTTTCAATTCTTTTGCGCAGACTCATTTGTTTCCAAGTCGTGGAATATACCTATATGATTTAGAATATTATGACTATCTGTTTGATACTTTCTCCATTGCTCCAGAAGAATTAAGTTTTGGGGTTCTTAAGGAAGTTACACGTATTGAGATGCAAAATACAAATGAATATTTTTTGTATAGTAATCTGGATAGTAACAAATTGTGGCTAAAGAAAGCCAAGAAAGTGATATGGCAAGAAGGTGAATTCTGGAATCTAAACATAGAAAATCGGAAAAAGAATTTGGTTGAAATCGAAAAGAATTATATTGAACTTTCTGCTGTACAGAAAATGGTGATTGACAGCTTATTTCATTATTCAGTTCTAACCACATGCTACGAAGATAACAATAGGGAATTGCCACATCAATTATATTCTATCTTTTCGGCTGGAAAATTGGGAACATGTGGTCGGGATAACGATTTGCAAGTTGGAAAACTAACGAACATAATAAATTGTTTGTGTGCTATCGTTGCAGAAAGAGACGTTGAGAACTTAAAAAAAATACTTCCTCAGATATCTAAACTAACAGAGGAGTTTAAGAATTTTCGCAAAGAAGAAATTTCAAACTTGAAGAGCAGAAACGATGATTCATATGCACAATCCATTTATCAATTCAGATATGCAAAATATTTGGAATTGAAGCATGATACGATTGCCAATTCTGTAATGACAATAAAAAGGGGGGCGTTTCTCGATTGCAAAAATCTATCTTCTATTCTTATTCCAAGTTCTGTAATCAATATTGAGGAGAATGCATTCAAAGGATGTTCAAATTTAAGGTCTGTGGTAATTCTTAGTGAAGTTCCCCCAATCGTCACAGAAAGCACCTTTGAGTGTAATGATACTCTACACGTTCTACCAGGTTGTAAATCCTCATACAAGAAATCGAAGTTCTGGCGCAAATTCAAAATAATAGAAGACGCTGATCAAATGGCAACGAGGGTAGGTATGTGCCCTACCTCTTAATCATTCTGACAAAACCCTCCAAACACAAGGTGACAGGTCATTTGTGCACTTTTTGTGAATGTCTTTGATGGTAAAAAAACTTCTACTATTGGGACACGGGGACAGGTCAGAAGTGCCCCGCTATACACTTTGTATGTTTTGAGCCTAAAACCATTGGCATGCCAAACGCACAGTTTCTCATAGTACGTACCTGTCACCGTGTCACCTCGTGACAGTTGGGGATGGAAGCTGCCTGTAAAAAATCGTCGTATTATTTGGCAGTTACGTGATAATGTGCTAATTTTGCAAACAGCTCCGTCACCAGCCTTGTGTGCAAAGGCAGGAGCAACAGGGGCAGTAACGGTATCATAGACAATCTGACGATGGACGGCAACGGAAACAACTTCCACTTCTTCGCGCGCGACCACGTGGGTAGCATCCGCAAGGTGTATGACAAGAACGGCAACGTGGAGCAGGCCAATGATTTCTATGCCTATGGTGGCCTGACGAACGAGCATACAACAGGCACAGACATCCAGGCCCACAAGTTCAGCGGCAAGGAACTTGACACGATGCATGGTCTGAACTGGTACGACTATTCCGCAAGGCAGTATGATGCCATCATAGGGCAGTTTACCAGTATGGATCCATTGGCAGAGAAGTACTACCATA
>JAZUKS010000006.1:0-19344 GCA_045643405.1 Bacteroidaceae bacterium
GAGAAGCGTGGTGTAGCTGGTTTCGTTCCCGTATGGAACGCAGACAACTGTATCCAGTGTAACAAGTGTGCATTTGTTTGTCCTCACTCTTGTATCCGTCCTATCGTTATGAACGACGAGGAGAAGGCAGGCTTCCCAGGCAAGACTATCGTGATCAAGGCTCCCGCAGCCATGAAGGGTATGCACTCCGTAATGCAGGTAGGCGTTAAGGACTGTCTGGGTTGCGGCAACTGTGCCGACGTTTGTCCCGGCAATCCCAAGCTCGGTGGCAGCGCACTCAAGATGGTTGCTTACGACGACTCTTCAGCCGAGGCAGCTCAGGAGGCTAAGAACTGGGAGTACTGCGTAAAGAACGTAACCTCAAAGCAGGATCTCGTAGACATCAAGCAGAGCCCCAAGAACAGCCAGTTCGCTACTCCTCTCTTCGAGTTCAGCGGCGCTTGCTCTGGTTGCGGTGAGACTCCCTACGTGAAGCTGATCGCTCAGCTCTTCGGTGACCGTCAGATGGTTGCCAACGCTACCGGTTGTTCTTCTATCTACTCAGGTTCTATCCCCTCAACTCCTTATACTAAGAACGAGAAGGGTCAGGGTCCCGCTTGGGCTAACTCACTCTTCGAGGACTTCTGCGAGTTCGGTTTGGGTATGGTAATCGCTAACAAGAAGATGAAGGCTCGTATCACCGAGTTGCTGAATGGCGCTATTGCTGCCGAGGCTACTCCCGCTGAGTTCAAGGCTGCTGCTCAGGCTTGGATCGAGGGTCAGAACGATGCTGACGCTTCTAAGGCTGCTGCTGCTGTTTTGAAGCCCATGATTGCTGCTGGTGCAGAGCAGGGTTGCGAGACTTGCAAGCAGTTGAAGGAGTTGGATCACTACTTGGTTAAGCGTTCACAGTGGATCATCGGTGGTGATGGTGCATCTTATGATATCGGTTACGGTGGTTTGGATCACGTTATCGGTAGCGGTGAGGATGTCAACATCTTCGTTATCGATACTGAGGTTTACTCTAACACCGGTGGTCAGGCTTCAAAGGCGACTCCTATTGGTGCTATCGCTCAGTTCGCTGCTAACGGTAAGCGTGTAGGCAAGAAGGATCTCGGTTTGATGCAGGCAACCTATGGTAACGTTTACGTTGCTCAGGTAGCTATGGGTGCTGACCAGAGCCAGTGCTTGAAGGCCTTCAAGGAGGCTGAGGCTTGGAACGGTCCTTCCCTCGTCATCGGCTATGCTCCCTGTATCAACCACGGCCTCAAGGCTAAGGGCGGCATGGGTAAGAGCCAGGCTGAGGAGGCTAAGGCTGTTGAGTGCGGTTACTGGCAGTTGTGGCGTAACAATCCTGCTTTGGCTGCTGAGGGCAAGAACCCCTTCCAGCTCGATAGCAAGGAGCCCAACTGGGATAAGTTCCAGGACTTCCTCGAGGGTGAGGTTCGCTTCCTCTCATTGAAGAAGGCTGCTCCCCAGGAGGCTCAGGAGTTGTATGATGCTTGTAAGGAGGCTGCTCAGCGTCGTTACAAGACCTACATCCGCAAGACTCAGGAAGATTGGAGCCTGTAATCATACAGACTACAACAATAATAATGGAGCATCCTTTCGGGGATGCTCCTTTTTTTGTAACTTTGCAGAACGAAAGAAGCGTCTAAATATAACTTTGCTACATGGAAGAAGCAGAAACACACAGATTATGGAATAAGGACTACTTGCGGGCATGGTCCTGCAATTTTCTTATCTTCTTTGCCTTCATGATGGTCACTCCCCTACTGCCTCTTTACATGAAGGACAGTTTCGGTGCCGACAAGCATCTCATAGGCATGGTGCTCAGTGGCTATACCCTAACCGCTCTTGTCAGTCGAAGCATAGGTGGCTTTCTCGTCGACTCGCTACCTCGCAAGACGGTACTCATTGTCAGTTGGATAGCCTTCAGCCTTTTCTTTGCAGGCTATTACATCACTACTTCGCTGGCCATCTTCGCCATCGTACGAACCCTGCACGGCATCCCCTTTGCCACCACCTGCGTCAGCAACTCCACAGTAGCCATCGACGTTACCCATCCCAGCCGTCGTGCCGAGGGCATCGGGCTCTATGGTCTGAGCAATAACATCTCGACAGCCACAGCACCCATGGTGGGCCTCTACATCTATGAGGTGTGGCATAGCTTTGACCTTATCTTCGGCATCGCCCTGGGTTCTGCCCTATTGGGCACTCTGCTGGCCTCCACCATCAACCTGCGCAAGCGCGACATCGTGCCCAACCACAAACCCATCAGCCTCGACCGCTTCTTCCTGATCAGAGGATGGACTCAAGGTGTCTGCATGGCATGTTTTGCCACTGCCTACGGAGTACTGGCCACCTATCTGGCCATCTATTGCCAGGAACAGATGGGCGACGCTTCGGTCAGCGGAAACTTCTTCCTCATCATCGCCCTTGGACTGATGTGTTCGCGTCTGGTGGGTAGTCGCACGCTACGCCAAGGCAAGATTGTGGAGAATGCCACTTTTGGTGTAGTCTTTTCGGTATTAGGTTATGGATGCTTTGCCTTGTGGCACAACGAGTGGTCATGTTATGCCTGCGCCATAATAGTGGGTCTGGGCAATGGACACATGTTTCCCGCCTTCAGCAATATGTTTGTCAACCTCGCCCCCTCCAACCAACGTGGAACCGCCAATGCCACATTGCTCACCATGTGGGACGTAGGCATGGGAATGGGCATTGTCCTGGGTGGCTTTCTGGCCGAACACTACGGATACGAGTACGCCTTCTATCTCAGCGCACTCAGTCAGTTCATCGGTATGGTCTTCTACTTTGCCGTAGCCCGAGACCGCTACATCAGACAACGACTGACGGAGTTCTGACACAAATGCCGGTTACTTGCCATCACCTTCGGGAATCTTGGCAAAGGCACTTACGGCAAAGGTTACAAGACAGCAGACAGCAACCCAGATGAAGAAACCTGAGAAACCAAGGCTGTCGGCCATCCAACCGGCAATCATACCGGGAAGCATCATGCCAAGGGCCTGAAGGGCCGTGCAGAGAGAGAACACGCTGGTACTACGGTCGCCTCTGGAGAAATAAACAAGGAAGAGACTGTATGCCGTAAAACCGAAACCATAACCCAACTGCTCGAGGGCAACACCAGCATAGACAAATGCTACATTGGAGGGCTGGCATACGGCAAAATAGATGTAGACCAAGTCGGGAATAGAGATGGCCATCACCATGGGCCACCACCATCGCTTCAATCCATGCATTGAGACAACGATACCACCAACGACACCACCAACCAGCAAAGCGATAACGCCTACCGTACCGTAAATGACGCCAATATCAATGGTATCGAGAGAGAGTCCGCCTTCCTCCAGAGGACGAAGCATAAACGGCTGAGCCATCTTGGCCAACTGAGCTTCGGGAAAACGGAACAGTAGCATGAAAAGCAAGGCACTCACAATATGGGGTTTCTTGCCAAAGGCAACCAACGTCTCCTTGAAAGAACGGACTGCAGAAGAAAAGCCTGCAGACGAGCGACTGCATGAAGAAGGGGCGTCTTGACAAGAAAGGTCATCGGTTTTACACTCTACCTTTGGCAAGAAGAGACTATGCCAACCTGCCATCAGCAACATCACCACACCCATGAGCGCCATGGTGATGCTCCAAGCCACACTAACACCTTGCGACTCCTCGAGCCAACCTGCCAGCATCACAAGAAAGCCCTGGCAGAAAATCATTCCCACACGATAGGCGGTACTACGGATACCCACATACAAGGCCTGTTGCTTTTCATCCAGACCCAGAATATAGAAACCATCAGCAGCAATATCGTGAGTGGCACTACTGAACGCCATCAACCAGAAGAATGCCAGACTGCCCTTGAGCCACCAGTCAACCTGCAAGGTAAGGGCAACGGCACCCAAGGATGCTCCGACAAGGAGCTGCATGACAATAATCCACCATCTCTTGGTGCGAAGACTATCTACAAGAGGACTCCACAAGGGTTTGATGACCCATGGAAGATAGAGCCATCCCGTATAGAGAGCCAAATCGGTATTGGAGAGCCCCAGTTTGGTGTACATAATGACACTAAGCGTCATTACGGCCATATAAGGAAGTGCCTCGGAAAAATAAAGAGTAGGTACCCAAGCATAGGGACGGTTTTTTGATGCTGGTTTCATAGTATATACTGAATAAGGGTTTTAACCATTGACTAACGCATCTTCTTGAGCAGCAGGAATGCCAATGGCAAGAGAGCGCTTAATGCGTCGATTAAGAAAAACTGTTGGAAACTGACCTGCTCGAGCATCCAACCGCTGAATGCCATCGGCAGGAAGAAACTGAAGGCTGCAACAGGTACACGAAGGCCAAGAGAAGCCGGTTGCCCCAGGAATGAGAGCAGTCGATGCATACCATAGCCAAACATGAACTGAGCCAGGAACGTGCAGAAACCCAACTGCCACAACATGCGGGGAGGATAGAAACTCATCACGCAATAGACCACAGGCGAAAGCAACAAAGGTGCAAAACGAAGCAACATTCGCCAATCGACGGCCTGTATGAGCGATTGCTTTCCGGAGGGCAAGGCGTATTGCGAATAGCGAACCTTACGACGGCCAACGTTCTGACCACTCATGCGAAGACGAACCAAACGACGACTCAGGAGGAGTCCCAAACTGAAGCCCAATGCACCAATTACGCCATGAAAGAAACCCACCTCCTGCAAGCTGCATGACAAACCACCTTCCTCAACAGGAGCCAGCAGGAACAGTACACGCGTATAGAACATCAAGGCCTGAGGAAGCAGGAAGAGGAAGAGAAGAACGGAAACGCCCATGCCACCACGAATTCCCATACGGGATAACAGAGGATGGACCGTACGAGCGTTGAGAGAAACACGTGCGTGCCTCTGTCGGTCATACAATTCCTCTTCAACAGAACCGGAAGACTTGGCAATAGAAGGAGCCACCATGTGCCACAGCAAGAAGATACCAAGAACGGCTGATGACACCACACAGGCGGTAGACCAACTGACAAGAATACTACGGGAAATGACCTGTAACGTACCGACCATGATGATAAGTACGCCATAGGTGAGCACTACAATACTCTGCGATATGAAGAGACGAGGTGCATCATAGAACTTGCGAAGCCGGGGTGGCAGGTAATCGTGATAGTAATTGTCGGCCAGCGACTCGTGCCAGGCAGTTGCAGCACTCAGCAGAAAGAGTACGCAAAAAACGGCCATTCCGTTGCCACTGCCCACCCCCAGCATCTGGAACAAACGGTAGTTGGGATTGAGCATTATGGCAAGCAAGAGTAACAATCCTACCACCACCACCTCGGTCAGCAGCAAGCGTCCGCGATAGTGAAGAAGATGCTTCAACCCACTTTTCATCACCCACGGCAAAGACAACAACGCCGAGTAGCAAGTACTCAGCGCTGGTGACGTTCCCGTCTGTATGAACAGCAAAAAGGAAACGTAGGTAACGAGTGCTGCCGGAATCTCCTGGGCAGCAAAGTAGGACAATATTGGACGCAAATCGTTATTTAGGTTTACGATCTACTTTTCGGATTAGTAACTGCGGGCAATCAGCACACGACATGTTGCAGGCTTACCGCTAACCATATCGGTACCAGGAGTCTGCTCTACGTTGAAAGGCACGCAACGGATAGTGGCCTGGGTATCTTCCTTGATCTTAGCCTCTGTCTCGGCTGTACCATCCCAGTGGCAGAGGAAGAAACCACCATTCTTAACGCGCTCCTTGAACTCGTCATAGTTATCGCACTCGTAGATGTGAGAATCACGGAAGTCAACTGCCTTCTGGAAGATGTTCTGCTGAATCTCGTCCAAGAGAGTCTTGACGTATTCTGCAATGCCCTCCAAGGGACGGCTCTCCTTCTCGAGTGTATCACGACGCATTACCTCAACGGTACCATTCTCAAGGTCACGAGCACCCAATACCAAACGAACGGGAATACCCTTGAGCTCGTAATCGGCAAACTTGAAACCGGGACGCTTGTTGTCGGCATTGTCGTACTTCACGGTAATGCCCAACTGCTGCAACTTCTCCACGATGGGAGCCACAGCTGCATCAACAGCTGCCATCTGCTCGGGCTTGCCACCAATAGGAATGATAACCACCTGGATGGGAGCCAATGCGGGAGGCAACACCAAACCGTTGTCATCAGAATGAGTCATGATGAGCGCACCCATCAGACGAGTGCTGACACCCCAAGAGGTAGCCCAGGCATACTCGGGTTTGTTCTCCTTGTTAAGGAACTGAACATCGAATGCCTTACCGAAGTTCTGACCGAGGAAGTGGCTGGTACCACTCTGCAGAGCCTTACCATCCTGCATCATAGCCTCGATGGTGTAGGTATCAAGCGCACCTGCAAAACGCTCGGTCTCGCTCTTTACACCCTGAACCACGGGAACAGCCATATATTTCTCTGCGAAGTTAGCATATACCTTCAGCATCTGCTGAGCACGAGCCTCTGCCTCCTCACGGGTAGCGTGAGCGGTATGACCTTCCTGCCACAAGAACTCGCTGGTGCGGAGGAAGAGACGGGTACGCATCTCCCAACGCATCACGTTACACCACTGGTTACAGAGAACGGGCAGGTCACGATATGAATGAATCCAGTTCTTATAAGTATTCCAAATGATGGTTTCTGAGGTAGGACGGATAATGAGTTCCTCCTCCAACTTTGCGCTGGGGTCAACAACCACACCATCGTGTGTGTCATTAGTCTTCAGACGATAGTGTGTAACCACAGCACACTCCTTTGCAAATCCCTCTACATGCTCAGCCTCTTTGCTGAGGAATGACTTGGGGATGAGCAAGGGGAAATAAGCATTCTGCACACCAGTCTGCTTGAACATATCGTCGAGGATGCGTTGCATCTTTTCCCAGATAGCATAACCGTAAGGCTTAATAACCATACAACCACGAACATCACTCTGCTCTGCAAGGTCAGCCTTTACGACCAGTTCATTATACCACTTTGAGTAGTCTTCGCTCCTTTTTGTAAGGAAATCGAGTTCTTTTGCCATTTTCTGTCTATTTAATTGTTTGATTTTGGGTACAAAATTACTAAAAAAAATTAAAGAAAAGATAGTATATCAGAAAAAAGTTGTAACTTTGTCTCGTTGAACACAACATTCATTACGAACAACAAAGAAACAACAAATAAAAAATACTAATAAACTTCAATTAAAATTTTACAATTATGAAAGGGATTAAATCGATTATTGCTGTGCTTTGTTTGAGCATTGGTTTTAGTAGTTGTAACAACACTGGCAAGGGTGCTGCCATCGGTGCTGCTGGTGGTACTGCAGTAGGTGCTGGTCTCGGTGCTCTCGTTGGTAAGCTTACCGGTAACACCAAGAAGGGTGCTATCATTGGTGCTGCTGCTGGTGTAGCTGTAGGTACAACTGCTGGTGCACTCATCGGCAGAAAGATGGATAAGGCTAAGGCTGCTGCCGCTGCTGTGGCTAATGCAGAGGTTTCAACTGTAACCGACGCTAACGGTCTTGAGGCTGTTAAGGTTACCTTCGACAACGGTATCCTCTTCCAGGTTGGCAAGTCTAACCTCCAGAGTGCAGCTCAGACATCATTGAAGCAGTTTGCAAACAACGTATTGAACGTTTATACCGACTGTGACGTTGCTATCTACGGTTATGCAAGTAGCGATGGTAACGAGGCTACCAACCTTACCCTCAGCCAGAATCGTGCTGCTGCAGTTAAGTCATACTTGACCAACACTTGTGGTGTAAGCAATGCACAGATCAAGAATACTACCGGTTATGGTGAGAACCCCGACTACCTCATCTATGACGCCAACGGTAAGGAGAACATGGCTGCCAGCCGTCGTGTAGAGGTTTACCTCTATGCTAGCAAGGCTATGATCGAGGCTGCTAACAACGGTACCTTGAAGTAAGCAACGTGCTTGCTCCTTTTCGACAAAAGGAAAAGAATCAACAGCAACCTGAAATTCAAGTCTGAGACGATTCAGAGAATGAAAAAGTTGCGTAAGATACTATTATGGATTGTGCTCCTATTCTTCGGGAGCACAATCCTATTTGTTTTATTGTACCGCTGGGTACCAGTGTTCTATACTCCCCTTATGGCCATCAGAAGCATTGAGCAGAAATGGGACGGCAAAGAGAGTAAATGCGAACACCACTGGATACCGATGGACAGCATCTCTCCATACATGCCCGTTGCCGTTATTGCCAGTGAGGACCAACTCTTCACGCAACACCACGGCTTCGACATGAAAGCCATCGAACAAGCACGTAAGGAGGCAGAAGAAGGCAAACGCAGAAGAGGTGCCAGTACCATCAGTCAGCAGACTGCCAAAAACGTCTTCCTGTGGCCCACATCATCGTGGATACGCAAAGGATTCGAGGCGTACTTTACCGTCCTCATTGAATTTGTGTGGGGCAAAGAACGCATCATGGAGGTGTATCTGAACTCCATAGAGATGGGCGAAGGCATCTATGGCGTAGATGCTGTTGCACGTGAGCATTTTCATTGCAAGGCTTCCCAACTTACGCGAGAACAATGTGCCCTCATTGCAGCCACCCTACCCAACCCACGTAAATTCAGCAGTAAAAACCCATCGTCATACATGCTCAAGCGACAGAAACAGATACTCAAGCAGATGCGCAACATTGAGCATTACTGGAAAGAACTCATAGCAGAATGATTATCCTAATGAAACACCTCATCACCCTCATACTCACCACCCTGTCGTCCACCTTCACGATGCAGGGACAGCAACCTGCTGTCACCTATAGCAAACAAGACAGCATACAGGTGGTGAACCTCCTCAAAAAGGGCATGGAGCAGCCCCAAGGCACTACCCTAACCCTTTTCTATGCCAACCAACTCAAGGATATTCCTTATGTGGCAGCTACTCTTGAGGTAAATCCAGAGGAGCACCTGGCAGTCAACCTCACCCAATTGGATTGCGCCACCCTGGTGGACAATGCCCTGGCACTCTCACTCACCACCACAAGGTCAAAGAGTACCCAATTCAGCGATTTCTGCTATTGGCTGAAGCGCATCCGATACCGCAATGGCAATCTGGACGGATATGCCTCGCGCAACCATTACTTCAGCCAATGGGTTAACAGCAACGAGAAGATGGGCATTGTGACAGAGATTACCGGTGAGAAGACCAACAACTACTCACCATTTACCGCCAGCAAGAAACTCGACCTGCATTATATGACCGTCCATCCCAACTCTTACCCGTTGCTGAAAAAGGAGAAGGCCAACGGCACGAGTACCAAGAGCGGTTCACAAAGCAGCCTCATCAAGCAGTATGAGCAAGAGGCCAGCGGAAAGGTTTCACGCTACATCCCTCATTCGCTTCTCAACAAAGGCAAGGATGTATTGGGATGCGTACACGACGGAGACATTCTGGCATTGGTTACGAAGAAAGACGGACTGGACGTCTCGCATCTCGGACTGGCAGTCTGGGGCAAGGATGGCAAGTTGCACCTCCTTAACGCCAGCAGCATCCATCACAAGGTGGTACTCGAACCAATGACACTCTATCAGTATATGACCAAGCATCCTTCACAACTCGGCATACGAGTAGTGAGAATGATTCCATAACAACACCATGAAAAGACTCACACTCATCCTCCTTGCTGTATTGACGCAATGGGCATCCATGATGGCACAAGGCAAATGTACCATCTATGATACTGACCACATACGTTCGTTGCAACTCATCGCCATGGACGATCCCTTCCATGCGCCCGTCATGGATATACAGAACTGGCACGTCAACCTGGGCTTTGACGAGATGAGTCACGAATACCATCGTTATGTGTATCACATTGAACATTGCGAGGCTGACTGGAGTGTGAGCGATGGCATCTTTGAAAGCAACTTCCTGGAAGGACTCAATGACCAGCCTATAGAGGACTACGAAAAGAGTTTTAATACTGTACAAATCTACACACACTATTCCATTGACTTTCCGAACGAGCAGACACAGTTGCTGATTTCGGGCAACTACCGCATAACCATCTATGATGATGATGACGATGAACATGCGCCACTTGCTATGGCAGAATTCTGCCTTGTGGAAAACAGGATGAATGTTTCGGGCAAGGTGGACAGCAATACCGACATTGACTTCCAGCAGAAACACCAACAGGTGGAACTTTCCATCGACTATGGTTCACTACGCGTTACTGACCCGGAACGGGAACTGCACACCTTTGTCATCCAGAACCGTCGACCCGACCAATGCGTTGAGGTGAAACCCAACGTGCGCAAGGCAAACGGAGTGGAATTCAAGCACCAGCGCCCACTGATCTTCAGCGGCACAAGCGAATACCACAAGTTTGAACTTCTCGACGTGAATCATGTCAATCTCAATGTAGACAATATCCGCTGGTTTGAGCCCTACTATCACGTTACGCTCGATACCTATCGTCCACAGCACAACTATACCTATGACGAGGATTTCAACGGCGGGTATTTCATCCGGAATGAGGAGAATGAAGACAATGGGACGACATGCGAATATGCCATCATCCATTTCACGCTAAAGACAGAGAAACTCTCGGGTGGAGACGTGTATATATATGGTAATTGGTGCAACAATTGGCCCAATGACGAATACAAGATGCAGTATGACGAGGCGGAAGAAGCGTATCAGGCAGCCATCCTCCTGAAACAAGGATATTACAACTACCAGTTTGTGCAACTCACAGGACAAACTACCACAACAGGCTCTCCCATCGCTACTACCGAACGTACCGAAGGTAACTTCTACCAAACCGAGAACGAGTATCAGGTATTGGTGTACTACCGAGCTCCAGGAGCACGATATGACCGATTAGTGGGATACCGTGTACTGGAATAAAACATCCACGGAAAACAAGAAAACTATTTCTTCTCTTCCTCCCCTTTTAACACAGGCAAGTGCCAGTGGTATTTTACGGACAAGACGCGGATGACAATCACCGTGATACTGCTGAAAAGCGCATTCAATTCGGCAGGAAGACCAAAGAACTTAAAACAGGTCACATACACCACACCTCCGGCAATGCATGCCATGGCATAAATCTCCTTGCGGAATATCAAGGGGACTTCATTGATAAGAATGTCACGGATGACACCTCCGGCCGCACCCGTGATGCAGCCCATCATAATCGATGTCCAAAGCGGGAAACCCATCTGCAAGGTCTTTTCTATGCCGATGACATTGAAGAGTGCCAAACCGATGGTATCAAAGATAAACCAGGTGTTGTGCTGACGGATGAGATACTTACCGAACACAATCACCCAAAGCAACGAAATCATGCAGCAGATGATGTAAATCTTGTTGGTGAGCCAAAAGGGACTCACCCCTATCATAAGGTCGCGTATGGTTCCTCCGCCAATGGCTGTTGCCATACCCACAATCAACGCACCAAACCAGTCGAAACGTTTTGAGGAGGCCATGCGGATGCCCGAAACGGCAAACGCCATAGTACCGATAAACTCGATAATTACAAAAGATGCCGGAATGCGAAGGGCCAAACCCAACTGCTGCAAGAGTTCAAGCATGAAGCAGGAAAGGAACAGATTCTATCTACTCAGCAATGCCAATCTCCACCCATTCTGCTGCAATGCGGCCTGCATCAGCAAGTGCAGTAGCCTCATCCACCTCATACTCGGCTGTAAGAGCAGCGGCCATATCCTCTACGGTAAAGTCTTTTCCGATTACCGCATTCCACATCAGGGCTGCACTCTCGTTGAGATTGATAACCTTACTGAAATCTATATTCTTGCGGCCACAAGCCACAATGATATGCTCATCGCACAAGGTACGGAGCTCAAATCCTTCTTTAATCTTCATAATTATATATAATGTATACTCAAACGGTAGACTTATACAGCAACAAGAGGAACCTGCGTATGGGCAGGAGACTTCTCCAACGCTTTATGCGACGGATAAGTTGCTTGTCACTGGCCAGGATGGTACGCTTGGGACGTATATAATGCGTCACAATACCTGCCACATGACTCAAGTTGCAACGTTCGGTTCCTCGCAAATTACCATCGCCCATCAAGGTAACCACTTCCCCATCAATGCCGATGATGCGATGCAGCACATAGTGCCCGGGACCGATCTCCGCCAGGACAGCATCTCCTTCTTCCAACGGGCGTTCAGGTTGTGCCAGAATAACCTTGTCGCGCATGTGCTCAAGAAAAGGACGCATGCTATAGCCTTTCACCCAAATGGTGGCAGTATGTCCCTCACGAATCACATCGCGAACCAATCCAAGTAAGATGTCATTGGGTATCTCTCGACGCTTCTCGGAAGAAAGCACGCCATCGCGTTTGCCTCTGATCCACCTGAAAGGAGAGAGCAATACACGAAGTATATATTTGATGGTTTTCTTCATAAAAGCGTATTGTACCTGATTTGAGTTTGATTATTGTCGTAGACGAGAGGTCTCATAAGACACACTCACTCTACTTATTTCTTTCGTATTGTTTCATAGCAAAGCAAGGCTGCCTCACCATTGGGCAAGCAACCTAACTCATACACGCTAACCTTAGAGAGAAGTTCGATGATAGTGTCATTGACTCCCATATACACTCTGCGATCCCACTTCATGCTGCTCATCGATACAAGCAGTTCTGCATATGCTGATACTGCGGGAAGGCGACGGATGCTATTCTCGGGGCGTTGCTGAATACGCACAAATGCACCCACAGGTGCCTGTATATTGCGGTAACAAGGTGTCTTGCCACTCCAGGGACTGCCATAGATGATTACCTCATCGTTCAAGATGCGAACCACAGGATTGTCATCGTTCATCAAGTCGCAACCAGGAATATTCTTGAACCACAAGTGAGTATGTGTACTCTTACCTGTTCCGCTGGGAGCAATCATCAGATAGCCTACCCCATCCTTGCGGATGACACTGGCATGTACCAGAAGCGTCTTGTCCGAAGCAAAGCAGAAAGAATACGCCAGCATCATGGCGTTATTCAACGCATAATTACGCTGAGGAAATGTATCGGCAAGAAGAGCAACCTTACAAGACGAGAAATCTGCATTGCTCTGCATAGTGCCACAAAGCACACCTCGGATGTCGCTTATCTCAAACTGATAGCCTCCATCCTCACACTGGTATACGCCATGGTTGCAGCCACCACAATCAAATTGTCCTACTTCATCGTTGCTGCGTTGCATCACGAAACTGTCGTCAACGGTAACGGTCAACGCCACATCGTCGGTTTCGTCAATAAGGAACGGAGCAAATGAGGGAAGCAATGACTCATCATTGTGCGAGTCAACAAAGCATATGGCCAACTTGTGCCCACCTACCTGATAACACTTGCGCAGACTCATTTCGCACCTCCTTCGCCTGTGGATTCCTCATCAGAATATATCTCGGGAGTAAAGCGGAACTCATCTTCTCCGACGTAGATAAGCACAAGGTTCTCGCTACGCTGGTATTTACGGTTTACCTTATCGTACTTTTTGTCGAGAGTCTTCTTGTCGGTACTGAAAAATACTGCATTGGTAGAGTTCTGTACATGACAAGAACTCAATACATAGTTCTCCAACTGCAAACTGTACAAAGTACGGTCTGCCAGGAATCCGTTGGGCAGCACCTTGGCAGCATCTACCTGCATCACATCGGTAAGAAAAGCAACCGAATCGGTAAACGAAGCCGAGAAACCAAACATATACACCGGTTTACGGATAACGGGTTTCTGATCGGCCTGAACACCCAACGCAACGCCGATGCCCAAGACAAAGAGCAAGATTATCGTTTTTAGAATTTTCATTAACGCACTAAATCAAAAACAAATGGTTTAGCCCAGATAACTCTTCAGCAACTTGCTCTTGGAGTTCTGACGCAAACGGCGGATAGCCTTTTCCTTAATCTGACGAACACGCTCACGAGTAAGGTTGAAACGATCACCAATCTCCTCGAGAGTCATTTCCTGATGACCGATACCGAAGAACATCTGGATGATATCCTTTTCGCGCTCGCTCAACGTACTGAGTGCACGTTCTATCTCACGACTCAGGGACTCGTTAACCAAACCACGGTCAGCCATAGGACTATCATCATTGACAAGTACATCCAACAAACTGTTGTCCTCGCCCTCAACGAATGGAGCATCTACTGAGATATGACGACCACTAACCTTCATGGTGTCGCCCACCTTGTCAACGGGCATATCCAACAGGTCTGCCAACTCCTCAGGACTGGGCTTACGCTCATTCTCCTGCTCAAAACGACTGAATGCCTTGCTAATCTTGTTCAAAGAACCAACCTGATTCAGGGGCAGACGCACAATACGGCTCTGCTCAGCCAAAGCCTGCAGAATGCTCTGACGAATCCACCATACAGCATAACTGATAAACTTGAAGCCACGAGTTTCATCAAACTTCTCAGCAGCCTTGATCAGTCCAAGGTTGCCCTCGTTGATAAGGTCTGGCAAACTGAGTCCCTGGTTCTGATACTGCTTTGCAACACTGACCACAAAACGAAGGTTTGCTCTTGTCAGCTTCTCCAGTGCCTCACGATCACCCTTACGGATTTTCTGTGCCAATTCAACCTCTTCCTCAACAGTAATCAGTTCTTCACGACCAATTTCCTGAAGATACTTGTCCAACGACGCGCTCTCGCGGTTGGTAATACTTTTAGTGATTTTAAGTTGTCTCATAATGACTTGTTGCCAAAATTTTGCGCGCAAAGATACAGAAAAATCCCCGAAAAACCAAATTTTCAGGGACTTTTCCAAAAGTTTAAGCCTGTTTTGATAGGAAAAACTATTTACTTTCGTCGAGTTCAATCACGAAACTTACCTTGCGGCCACTACTTGTTACCGCACGTATCCAAAGAGTACGGTCATTGCTCTTGTTAGCATTTTTCACAGCCTGCTCCCAGTCTTCGGTAGACATCATCTTCTGGTCGTTAACCACCAGGATAACCATGCCCTTCGACACACCAGCCTCCATCAGTTTGCCCTTCTTGATATTGTTGACCAACAAACCATAGTTCAAGCCGTACTCAGACTTCTCCTTGTCTGTAATAGGTACAAGCTGTACGCCAAAGTCATCAATATCAACCTGTTCCAAGACCGTAGTATTACCCTGAGCATTTCGGAGCGTAACGTTTGCCGTGCGTGTCTTCTTGTTTCTGATGTACTGAAGACTCACCTTATCGCCAGGACGATGTTGCGAGAGCACCTCCTGCAACTCTGACATCTTGGTAATCTGCTTTCCGTCAATCATAGTCACTACATCACCCTTCTCCAAGTTGGCTTCGCTTGCTGCACTTTCCTCTGCAACCGAGTTGACATAGACGCCAGTCACTGTTCCCAGATCAATCTCGTTACCTTTCTCCTTTTCGGCATCGATATAATTGGTTACGTCGGTACCTGAAACGCCAAGCAAAGCACGCTGTACCACACCAAACTCCTTGAGGTCTGCAACAACCTTATTCATTATGGCTGTTGGGATGGCAAAGCCATAACCGCTATACGAACCCGTCTGACTGTATAGCATAGCATTGATGCCCACCAGTTCGCCCTTTTCGTTTACCAATGCACCACCACTGTTACCGGCATTGATGGCCGCATCAGTCTGAATGAAACTCTCAATATCGTTGGCACCCAAACGGCGAGCCTTGGCACTTACGATACCCGCCGTAACCGTACTGGTCAGATTAAAAGGATTACCTACTGCCAAAACCCACTGACCCAATTTCAAATCATCACTATTGCCAATGGTAATTGCAGGAAGGTCCTTTGCCTCTACCTTGATGAGAGCCAAGTCTGTTGTCTCATCCAATCCGATAATACGACCATTAAACTCACGGTTGTCATTAAGTTTTACCGTAATCTCATCGGCATCCTTTACCACATGGTTGTTGGTCACAATGTAACCATCCTTACTGATGATTACACCGCTGCCTGCAGAATGTCGCTTAGGCGTCTGAATCTGACGCTGCTGACCACGACCGCCACCACGACCGCCAAAGCCGAATCCAAAGAAATCACCAAAGAAATCCTCAAAAGGATCCGTTGTTGTCACCGTCTGTGTCTTGCCTCCAGTAACCACCTTGATGTACACCACACTGTTAACACTCGACTCGGCCGCAGCAGTCAAATCGACCAATCCTGCGGGTGATGCGGCAAATGCATCTACACTTGGTACGCCAACGCCAACCATGGCAGTGAGCATAGCACCTAACAGAACTTTTCTCATATTTCTAATACGTTTTTTTGTTTCCGCCACAAAATTAGCAGAAAAAACATTTAGTTATCACTTTTGCCCTTCATTTTTCCCATAATTTAACGATTCGAATGCTTAGTTAAGAGTTTTTTTAGTTTCGTTAATACATTTTTGCTTTTACATTTTCGTTTTCCAAGCTTTTTCGCTAACTTTGCCACAGAAAATGTTATTTTACAAAAAATCATGAGAAAAATATTTTCCATACTGAGCGTTGCCTTTATGGCTGCCATGCTTTTAACAAGTTGTGTAAGCACCAAGAAGATTGTCTATTTCCAGGGTGCTGACAGTATTTATAGTCAGGCTCAGAAAATCATGCAACAGTACGAGATGAGGTTAAAACCTGCCGACCAGGTGCTTATCAAGATTACCTGCAGCGAGCCTTCGTTGCTGACCATCTTCGCCCAAGACCTCACCATGGGTACATATGGTACCAACTCCAGCAACCTGAACATGAGTGGTAGCACCATGACCAACGCATACGGTTATACAGTTACCAACTCCGGCGAATTGATTCTTCCCGCTATCGGTGCTGTACAGGTTGACGGAGCAACCGTAGATGAATGTGCCAAGATCATCGAGAAGAAGATTATAGAGAAAGGACTCATTACTGACCCTGAGGTAACCGTTCGTTTGCTGAATGCACGTGTTACCGTAGTCGGTGCGGTGAAGGCTCCTAAGGTTGTGAACCTAACTAGTGAGCGCAATACCATTGTAGACGTAATTTCTCAGTGTAGCGACATTGACGATACTGGTCTCCGTTACAAGATTCAGCTTTTCCGTGAGGAGAATGGCAAACTTAAGGTATACAATGTTGACCTCACAAAGAGCGACGTCTTCACATCACCAGCATACTACGTTCAGCAGAATGACATGGTGTATGTTAGCCCCAACCAGTCAAAGCGTATCAGAAGCAGCGCGTTCTACACTGCATTGAGTGCATGGAGTAGCGTTATCGGTGTTCTATCAACCGTAGCATCAATGTCTGTGCTTATCTACAATGTTATCAACAAATAGCACTTGCACAGAGCAAACTCATAGCATTTGAGATGAGCAGTTGCTGAAACAGGCAAACTGATTATATAAATTAGTAGGAAGAGAATGTCAATGTTCTCTTCCTATTTTTTTGCATACACACCAGGATCATCAGTCATGCCATTCACAAGCATCACCCCCATCTAAAATCTCTGATGGTGGTCGTAATTGCAGGACATATCCAAGAATGGGACAGTACTTTTCCACCACTCTACACCCGTAGTGTATTCGAAGATTGTCCATCGGTTGACAAAAGTCTGTCCATCGATTGTCCATCGGATCGATGGAGAAACGATGGCGATAGTATGAGGAAACCACGAACCAACCTAAGAGTCAGCACGAGGGTACAGGGTAGCGAACATTTACAAGGGAACGTGACGGGGGAAAAACGAAAACGTCCCCAACTCGAAAAGCGAATTGGAAACGTCTTATCCTCTTCATGAACGACTATCCAAGAAGAGAAAAATAAAAAAATGCAGCCTACCTATAAGCCGGGTTCTGTACGTCACGAAGACGTGCTTGTCATTTATCCAGTACGGATGTCACCATCCGTCTCCCAACGCCTGTTGCCATGCGTCTTATCGTTCTACCCTCCGCCTCGGACGAGCCGCCCTGATAACGCCGGTATACGCGAACTTTCAACTCCCGGAGTGCACAACACGTATGTCACCACACGTTTGGTGAGCTCTTACCTCGCCTTCTCACCCTTACCATTTGTCGAAAACGAGAACGTTAACGGCAAGTGGCGGTTATTTTCTTCTGCACCTACTAAGCCTCGCGACTTTCTTCCCGTTAGGAAGCGGGATGCCCTGTGTTGCCCGGACTTTCCTCCCGCCTGCCCCCTTGCAAGGACAGGCCAGCGACAAGCCGGTCTGCTGCATTTCGGGTGCAAAGGTACAATATTTTAAATGAAAAATGAAAGGTGGAAACTGAAAAATACTATACGCGAATAGAAAAACATTTATTTTCGCCACACAGACGCACAGCAGGTACATATAATTAGCCCTCGCAACCAAAAGATTGCGAGGGCCAATTTCTATTGGAAAACCAAGTATTACTTGATTACCTTCTTGCCGTCTACGATATAGATGCCCTTGACAGCCTTGCTAACCTTGCGACCAGAGAGGTCATAGATTGCCTTTGCAGCCTCAGTAGCCACCTCTACGCCTTCAACAGCTGCAGGAGCCTCAGTACCCATGTACAACAACTTGAATTCATCGAAGGGGAACCATGCATAGCTTGCAGTAGTCTCGTAACGCAGACCCAAAGTAAGGTCGGTCTTACCATCGAGATAGATGACAATCGTATTGGTATAGAGGTCATTCTCCTCAACAGCATACTTCTCAAACGAGATCATAGTGTTAGGAGTGAAGTATTCCTGACCGTCGTATTTGTAGCTTGACTCACCCTCGATTTCAGGTTTGGTTGTCTGAGCATCCTCATAGATACTCTTTACATTGACGCTCTTGTCGTTAGCATAGAACTGTGCCATAGCCTTGACTGCCTCAGGATTAGCATAGTACTCAGCTGCCAATTCGTCGCTGTTGTTACCATTGCGGAAGAGAGCCTTAACTGTAAGCATATAAGTACCAGCGGGCAAACCTACAACAGTGCGATGAATATCAAACGAAGTGCTGTTCCAGGTCTCATAAGCAGTAGAACCATTGCGCTGTGGTTCCTGACCACCTACAGTACCACCGGTATTGCTAACAGTCCAGCCATCAGCATTGTTCTTCTCGAAGCTTGCATTCGACATAACCTTGGTTACGTCAACGGGCTTCTCCTCGCTGGGAGTAACACCTGACTCGTTCAGTGCATATGCAAAGACGTGAGCGGTACGAGCTGCAGGCAGAGCGTTCAACCAACCCTCCATCTGCTCATTGCTGCTGAACTGCTCGCTTGCTACTGCAGCACTCATGTCGTCAACAATCTTAACCAAGTCTGAGCCTTCCACATCGTAATCAGTAATGATTGCCTCGTACTCACTCTGAAGACCCATAATCTGCTGAACCAAAGCCTTACCATTGTTATAGAAGTCGGAGGCCAAGC
>JAZUKS010000007.1:0-3956 GCA_045643405.1 Bacteroidaceae bacterium
TGACCAATACGGAGCCACCTTTATCATCGACGACCATGTAGACCTGGTCAAGAAAATCGGTGCAGACGGTGTGCATCTGGGCAAGAAGGACATGCCAATCAGCGAGGCACGAAAGATACTGGGTGATGACATCATCATCGGTGGAACCGCCAATACCATTGAGGATGTCCGCATGCACTATGAGGCTTCGGCCAACTATATCGGTTGTGGTCCCTTCCGTTTCACCACCACCAAGAAGGGACTGGCTCCCATCCTGGGACTGGAGGGTTACAAGCAGATAACCGAGCAGATGAAGGCAGAAGGCATGAACCTTCCCATCGTGGCTATCGGGGGCATTACAGCCGACGATATCCCCTCCATCATGCAGACCGGTGTTACAGGTATTGCCCTGAGTGGTACCATCCTCAATGCAGAAGACCCTGTTGCAGAAACCAAAAAGATAATGACATTAATACAAAAATAAATACAAAATATGAGTAAACTGATTATTGCGGGAAGAGAATTCAACTCGCGTTTGTTCCTCGGAACAGGCAAATTCAACAACAACGCCTTGATGGCAAAGGCTATTGAGGCATCGCAGACAGAGATGGTCACCGTGGCCATGAAACGTATCGAATTGGGAGATGCCCAGGATGAGTTGCTGACCCACATCACCCAGAATCCCAACATCCAGCTTCTGCCCAATACTAGTGGCGTGCGCAATGCCGAAGAGGCAGTATTTGCTGCTCAGATGGCTCGCGAGGCCTTCGGCACCAACTGGCTGAAACTCGAGATTCATCCTGACCCTCGTTACCTGCTTCCCGACTCTGTCGAGACCCTCAAGGCTACCGAGCAACTCGTCAAGCTGGGCTTTGTAGTATTGCCTTATTGCCAGGCAGACCCCACTCTCTGCAAGCATCTCGAGGAGGCTGGTGCTGCTACCGTTATGCCTCTTGCTGCTCCTATTGGCACCAACAAGGGACTCCGCATGAAGGACTTCCTCCAGATCATCATTGAGCAGGCAACCGTTCCCGTTGTTGTGGATGCAGGTATCGGTGCTCCCAGTCATGCTGCCGAGGCCATGGAGATGGGTGCTGACTGTTGCTTGGTCAACACCGCCATTGCCGTTGCTGGCGATCCTGTTCAGATGGCTGATGCATTCCGCCAGGCTGTCATTGCCGGTCGTCAGGCTTATGAGGCTGGTCTGGGTGCCATTGCCGATTGTGCTGAGGCTTCAAGTCCTCTTACAGCATTTTTGAATTAAAGGTCAACGGACAACAGTCAACGGACAACTTCCGCAGTCAATATATACAGCCAGTAGGTAGTCTGTAGTCATAGTCCATAGTCAGTAATATCAACTATCAAGAAAAAATATGCCAAACGATAATAAAGCATACGCAAAGCGAGAGAAGGCCTATATGCAGGGTCAGCTCTTTCCTTATATTAAGGTCGGAATGACCAAGGTGAATCTCACACCTACCGTGACAAAAGATGAACATGGCATTCCTCATACCGAACCCAATGCTCCCGTGTACATCTACGATACCAGTGGTCCCTTCAGCGACCCAAACATCGAAGTAGACCTCAAAAAGGGTCTGCCCAGAATGCGTGAGTCATGGATTCTGGAGCGCAATGACACCGAACAGCTCAGTGAGGTAACCAGCGAGTATGGCAAGCAGCGACTGGCCGACCACTCACTTGATGAGTTGCGTTTCGAGCACATCCAGTTGCCTCGCCGTGCCAAGGCTGGCAAGCACATCACTCAGATGGCTTATGCCAAGGCTGGCATCATCACTCCCGAGATGGAGTATGTGGCTATCCGCGAGAACATGAACTGTGAGGAGCTGGGCATCAAGTCGCACATCACTCCCGAGTTCGTACGCGACGAGATTGCTCGTGGCCGTGCCGTATTGCCCGCCAACATCAATCATCCCGAGAGCGAACCTATGATTATCGGTCGCAACTTCCTTGTGAAGATCAATACCAATATCGGAAATTCTGCCACCACCTCCAGCATCGAAGAAGAGGTCGACAAGGCAGTATGGTCATGCAAGTGGGGTGGCGATACCCTGATGGACCTCTCAACCGGTAATAACATTCACGAGACACGCGAGTGGATTGTCCGCAACTGTCCCGTTCCCGTAGGTACCGTGCCCATCTACCAGGCTCTCGAGAAGGTGAATGGTAGGGTGGAGGACCTCAACTGGGAAGTGTACAAGGATACGCTTATCGAACAATGCGAGCAGGGTGTTGACTATTTCACCATCCATGCCGGTATCCGTCGCCACAATGTTCATCTGGCCGACAGTCGTCTTTGCGGTATTGTGAGCCGTGGTGGAAGCATCATGTCAAAGTGGTGCCTTATCCATGACCAGGAGAGTTTCCTCTATGATCACTTCGACGAGATCTGTGATATCGTAGCTCAGTACGACGTTGCCCTCTCGTTGGGTGATGGTCTGCGTCCCGGTTGCACCGCCGATGCCAACGATGCTGCGCAGTTTGCCGAACTCGACACCATGGGCGAGTTGGTACTTCGTGCATGGGAGAAGAACGTACAGGCCTTCATCGAGGGTCCCGGACACGTGCCCATGCACAAGATACGCGAGAACATGGAGCGCCAGCTCGATCATTGCCACGAGGCTCCCTTCTATACCTTGGGTCCCATCGTTACCGACATTGCTCCCGGATACGACCACATCACCTCTGCCATTGGCGGAGCGCAGATTGCCTGGCTGGGAACCGCTATGCTTTGCTATGTGACTCCCAAGGAGCACCTTGCCCTTCCCAATCGTGAGGACGTGCGCGTCGGTGTGGTTACCTACAAGATTGCTGCCCATGCTGCCGATTTGGCCAAGGGACATCCCGGTGCCACCATTCGTGACAATGCCCTCTCCAAGGCACGTTTCGACTTCCGTTGGCGCGATCAGTTCCACCTCTCTCTCGATCCCGAGCGTTCTTTGCAATACTTCGAGGAGGCAGGACATACCGATGGCGAATACTGCACCATGTGCGGTCCCAACTTCTGTGCCGCCAAACTGACACACGATCTGAGGAAGATCAAGTAAAACGACACGCGAATCCAAGTAGTCTATGAATTCGGGATTTCTCTCGAACCTAAATGAAGGTAAAATGACAAATCATTTATCTGGACGTTATGACCGTCAGCTCCTCTTGCCCGAGATAGGGGAGGAGGGGCAACGCAGACTCTCGCAGGCCAAGGTCCTGTTGGTTGGCGTGGGAGGTCTTGGTTCTCCCATTGCTCTCTACCTTGCCGGAGCTGGAGTCGGTACACTCGGTTTGGTGGATGATGATGTGGTTGGTGTAAGCAATCTTCAACGGCAGGTGTTGTACGATGAGGCTCAGGTAAACCAGTCAAAGGCACTCTGTGCCCGCGAACGTTTGCTGTCTCTTAACTCGTCCATACAGGTCGTGGCATATCCCGAGCGTCTTACCCGCGAGAATGCCGAAGCGTTGATTGCGCAATACGACATGGTGGTGGATGGTTGCGACAACTTTTCCACACGTTTTGTCATCAACGATGCATGTGTCAAACTCCATAAACCATACATCTACGGAGCCATTAACGGACTGGACGGACAAGTTTCTGTACTCAATGTCGATAAGGCAAATTATCGTACTCTCTTTCCCGATGAGGCCGAAACGCTTTCCATGCCCCATCCTGGCAAGGCTGTGGTAGGTGTCACTCCGGGTTTGGTAGGTGTTGTCGAGGCCTCGCAGGTCATCCAGCTCATTTGTCAGTATGGCGAACCCCTCATCGATAAACTCTGGACCATTGATTTGCGTACCCTTCAGTCTTTTGTAATAGATATTTAGTAATAAGTAAGTGATCAAAATTATTTTTATAATGACAATGTAAGTGAATCAAGTATTATCTTGTACTATCTTTGGCGCATCTTTGACTCTCATTCTCTACTTTCGTCCCGTAGGCGAAAGTCATGTAGCCCGCTACACTCTGC
>JAZUKS010000008.1:0-29135 GCA_045643405.1 Bacteroidaceae bacterium
ACCATCAATCTTCAACCATCAATCATCAATCTTCAACCATCAATCTTCAACCATCAACCATCAATCTTCAACCATCAACCATCAATCTTCAACCATCAATCTTCAACCATCAATCTTCAACCATCAACCATCAATCTTCAACCATCAACCATCAATCTTCAACCATCAATCTTCAACCAGTTCCAGGAAACAGTTAACGGCTTTTTTGCGGAAGGCATCCTTTGGGTAATAAGCATAACTGACAAAGGGTTGCGAGAGTTCGGCTACGGGAACTGCACGAAGATTGCCGTACCCCTTGATGATGTGCTCGGGCAAGATGCTGATGAAATTGCCCATCATGAGGATGTTCAGAATGGCATTGGCGTCATTGATGAAGGTACATTGCTTTATCTCACACGCCTCGGTTGTCAAGAAATGTTCTATAGCATTCTTATCCCTTATGTTTGCCTCGGGAAGAATGACACGCTGCAGTTTCAGCTCGGAAAAAGAGAGTTGTTCACGATGAACCAGGGGATGCGTATCGCGCATCACAGCAACCAACCTGTATTGAAGGACAGGTTTGCTCTCTACCCAATCCTCTTCGCCTTCCACCTTAATGCCAAAGGCCAGATCCAGTTCGTTGTGCCGTAGCATCGTGATGAGTTCGGGCAGGGTTTTATAAACAATATTCAACTGCACATTGGGATACAAACGCATGAAGGTTACAAACGGCTGGCGCAAATACGACTCGAGCGAATAGGTAAGTCCGATGGAGAGCGAACCTTTCAGCATACTGTTCACCTCCTTCATCCGCTCCTTGCACAAGCGGATGCTATTCAGCGTTGACTTGGCAAGGGGCAGAAGCATCTTACCGCTCTCCGTCAACGACACGCGGTGCGAGGTACGCATAAACAACGACGTCCCCAGTTCATCTTCCAGGAGTTTTATCTGCTGAGAGATGGCACTTTGCGAGATGAAACACTTTCGCGATGCCTCAGAAAAACTTGAGCATTCGGCAATTGTAACAAAATAGGTAAGTTGACGTATTTCCATAGCATTTACATTTTTTGCAAAATTACGGTTTTCTGCTATAAGTTATTCTTAATGTCGATATTAATACGAAAAAGAACAATAAGTTTTACTTATCTTAACATCTCAACATCACATTGTACCCGCAATGAAATCTATTCAGGAATGTCTAACTTTGCCGGCGAAAGGAAAGAATGCAAATTCGGATTTGCAAGCGACTTTCACAAATGAAGTAATCTTAAAAAGAAAGGAGTACAATTATGATTGGGAAAGAAATCAAAGAATTGATCAACAATCAAATCAATGCAGAGTTATGGTCAGCATACCTTTATCTGTCAATGTCGCTCGACGCAAGGCACAAGGGTAATTGCGGTGTTGCCAACTGGTTATACATACAGGCACGCGAAGAGTTGGATCATTCGCGAATACTGCAAAACTACATGCAGGCAAGAGGTGAGCGCGTAAAACTCAAGCAATTGGAAAACGTGCCACAGAAGTGGGAATCGATGATTGAGATGTTTGAAGACATCTTGAAACACGAGCAATTAGTAACAACGATGATTCACAACATTGCCGACGAGGCGCATCGTCAAAACGATTATGCCACCATAAACATCATCACTTGGTTTGTCAACGAACAGGTGGAAGAGGAGTTCAACAGCAAAGAAATCCTGCAACAACTCAATCTGTCACGCGACAATCCTTGCATGGCTTTTCAACTTGACAACAAGCTGTCCTTACGCAAGTACGAACGTCCCAAAATACATAATGCAGAGATCTGGATAGCGTGAAAAAACAATTGCAAATAATTCGTGTAATTCGTGTCTAAAAAATCTAAGGATTGCGATTAGGGATTAGTGATTAAAGGTAAAGATTGTTGGGCGGGGTATGGGATAGGGATTATTGTATAACTATTAAAATGTAGAAGTTATGATTGAATTTCTGAAATGCAGAATTTGTGGTAATGTGATAGTGAAGATGGTTGACAGTGGCATCACCCCTTATTGTTGCGGTAAGGAGATGCTGGAACTGAAACCTAATGTGGTGGAGAACGTGGAAGAAAGCCATGTGCCGTACATCCAACGGATGGACTACACAACGCTGAAGATCAGTATAGGCCAAACACCCCACCCCATGACACTTGAACATCACATCAGCTTCATCTGTATCGAAACGGCACACGGGTTTGTAATGAGACGACTCCTGCCCAACAAACCTGCCGAGGTGTTCTTCCTCATATCGGATGATGTCATTGCTGTTTATGCCTACTGCAACCGCCACGGGTTATGGCGATTATCGGCAGAAGGAAACGAAGAAGAGGAAGACAAGTACAAATAAGGAGTCATAACTGCGCCTGCCAGTTGCAAGCCCACACAAAAGCACCCAAGATGTACGCAGGCACACTCGCACTTGAACGAGTTATGAAAAGTACACCTTGGGTGCGTCTAAAAAATCAAGATGGCGCGAAGCGTCTCAAATGGCTATCTCTTCGGCCGATTGGTCTTCGAGGTACCGCTATCGGACTGGCTTCGGTACCACTTTTTATTCCCAATACAGAATCTGCTTGTTGATGTTCCACTTATGGTCCTTGGGGAAGTCATCACCCTCCCATGCCTTCTTGCTTGTCCACTTCTCGGGAGCGTCTGTCCAGAAGGGATCATCGGCAGGAAGTCCAAGAGGCATGAAGGCAAGACTGGTCATGTAGAGCGAGCCATTGTTCGTGTACCAATCTGCCACGTTGGGATGACTACCCACAAAACCGATGGTGAGGTAACCGTCCTCGGTGAAATTGCTGGCGCCTGCTCCGTCAAACATACGGTGCATCACGGCAGTCAAACCGGCACGTACCTGTCCGTTGTGCAACTCCTGGGGCAACTGCTTGCGCCATGCCAATTGGGCCAAAGGTTGCATGACTGCCATTCGGTAAGGAATGCTACGACCAAAAACGGGGAATGTCCCTTCGGGAGAGATAAGTCTTTCAAGGATAACGCCATATTTCTGCATACGCTTCAAGGCCTCACGGTAACGATAATCTGCACCCTCATTCTTTCCGGTGACGGGCACGTAGGTTCGTACCGTCCAATTGTCATTACCCCTCTTCTGACGAATCATTTCAAGGCATTCCAGATACATGGGTTGGATGACGTACGAGTTGTAGTAGTCGAATGCAAAGGAAGGTCCATCACTGTACCAGCCATCACCAATGTACCATTCCTCTATCTTCTCCATGGCACGATGTATGCGGTAGGCATCATACTGAGCACCAGCCTTCATCAGGAAGCACTCCTCCATAGAGCAGAACAGAAGCCAGTTGGTGTAGCAAGGATCGTAATTGCGCAAACCCTGCAACTCCTTGATGTAACGTTGCTTGGTAACTTCGTCAAGGGGAACCCAGAGAGCATCGTAGGCACGATAAAGACTCTCTACCACATAGGCAGCATCAACCAACGTCTGACCACCATTTGACCATCCCAGATAGTCAGGACTATTGGGATCAACTGCGTTGGCATACGCCTTGAGCGCCCACTCGCGCAACTGCTTACGTTGCTTGCCCTCTTCGGTGTCATCATCAGGAAGTGCCAACCAAGGAGAGATGCCCGCCATAAGACGGCCGAAGCACTCCATATAGGCAACTTTCTTGTCGCGATTATCCCAAGTAGGAGAAAGTTCAAGCTTCATATTCTTCTGAAGCGTTCCATTGGCCATGTTCTCCAAAACGGGAGCTGCCATCTTATATGCCAAAGATGACCAGTAAAGGCGATCGCTGGCGCCATCGCCCAGAGGATTCTTCTCAACCTTCTTTGCCTTGGCAAAAACCATCATGGGGCAAAGCAAAAATACAACTACTAATAGCTTCTTCATGGTATAAACAATTTTTGTTTTGCAAGTCAACTTGCGTACTTGTTGGGTTTGAGGGTTTGTGACATGGCAGGTTTACGGTTTTTTGATTTGCCATTTGGTATTACTAATGTAATTTTACCAAAACAAGCCAATGACCCAACAACCCAATGACTGCAAGTTGAGCGTATGCGAAAATTTAATGAGTGAAAAAAAATAGATTATTGCTTAGGGAAATTCCTTCGCAATAATCTATTCTATAATACTTCGATTACTTATCGGTCATCGTACCTTCAACAACCAGACGAACTACTTCTGTCTTGGCGTTGCTACGAATGGTAATGGTCTTTGAGAAAAAGCCGGGGAACTTGCCCTTACCATTATATCTAACCTCAATCTTACCCTTACAACCGGGCTTTACAGGTTCCTTTGAGAAACTGGGGATGGTGCATCCGCAACTTGCCAACGCCTGATTGATTACCAAGGGAGCAGTACCCGTATTCGTGAAATTGAAAACACACGAACGCTCGGGAGAACTTGCAGGAAATTCACCCAGCGACAACTTCAAGGTATCAAATTCAATTGCAGCATACAAATCATCGGGATTTACTGCAACGATAGACTTTTCTGATTTAGTTCCGACTGACTTTTCACCGGTGAATGCCAATGCTGAGAGTGACAGCACCGAGGTCATCAATGAAGCCAATAAAATACTCTTTTTCATACTAATAAATTTAAAACAACGCAAAAATACAGTCTTTTTTTGAAAAAACAATCAGAAAAAGTGCTAAAAAATGTCATTTTATAAATATTTCCGCAAAATAGTATTATCTTTGTACAAAAAGTAAAGCGAAAATGTTAGTATTTAACACAACATACACAGTCACCAACGAAGATGCCCGCAATTTTGTGATTTGGGTGCATCAGGTTTACATGCCCAGAGCGTTGGAACAAGGCAAAATGTCAAAGCCGAAATTGCTACGTGTGCTATCGCACAAAGACGAAGCAACGGAATGCTTTTCGGTGCAGTTTAACGTAGAGAGTACCGCCGACCTGCACACCTGGTACACACAGAGTGGAAGCAAACTGAACGAGGAACTCGTGAAGATGTTTGGTGACCGCGTTGTTGGGTTCAGTACAATTTTAGAGGAGATTGAAGGGTGAACAACGGGTCACAAGTAGAAAAGATCATTCTTGGCATTGACCCAGGAACCAACATCATGGGTTATGGAGTGCTCAAGGTGCTCGGACGCCAGGCAGAGATGGTTGCCATGGGAGTAATCGACCTGCACAAGTATGAAGATCACTACCTGAAACTGGGTCACATCTTTGAACGCGTCAGTGGCATCATCGAGGCTTACTTACCCGACGAACTGGCCATTGAGGCACCTTTCTTCGGCAAGAACGTGCAGAGTATGCTCAAGCTGGGAAGAGCACAGGGAGTGGCCATGGCGGCGGCCATACAAAGGCAGGTACCCATCACGGAATATGCTCCCATGAAGATCAAGATGGCCATCACGGGCAGAGGTACTGCCAGCAAGGAGCAGGTGGCCGACATGCTTCGCAGAATGCTGAAACTCAACGCAGAAGAGATGGGCAAGTACATGGATGCCAGCGACGCACTGGGTGCCGCGTATTGCCACTACCTGCAAATGGGACGACCCGAAAGCGACAAGAAATTCAGTAGCTGGAAGGACTTTGCCAGGAAGAAGGGAATCCTATAGGGGACAACGGTCAACAGCTGCCCTACTGACAACAGACAACTGTCAACAGACTGCCCTACTGACCAACGGTCAACGGCCATCAAGCATCGTCAACGGACGACAGCCTGCAAAAGTCCCCGTTCCGACTCCATTAGGAGGAGGAAAACTGCGACAACAATCAATTTACTAAGAAGAAAACAAAATATAAGCAACTGAAATTGAAAAAGATAATTGAAATAAACAACGGAGTGACCCGTCATCCTGATTACAGAATGGCAGAACCCGTGAACCTCGTTATCAACGAGGGAGAGCAGATTGCCATTGTGGGCGAAAATGCAGCGGGTAAGTCACGACTGGTTGATATCATCACCAGCCGATACCCCTTGCTTCTCAACGAGGTGCACTACGACTTTGCCCCATCGGAGAAGAAGTTGGTAAGCGAGAACATCAAATACATTACATTCCGCGATTCGTACGGAGACAGCGATGGCGCTTACTACTACCAGCAGCGATGGAATCAGCACGATATTGACGAGAGCACCCCCACTGCCGGACAGTTACTGCAACAAACCTCAGAACTGCAACATACCGACGAGGCATTGCGCAATAAACTCTTTGAGATGTTCCACCTGGAACCTCTGCTCGACAAGTACATCATCACCCTATCGAGCGGTGAATTGCGCAAGTTCCAACTGACACGAACCCTCTTGTCTGGTCCTCGCGTACTCATCATGGACAACCCCTTTATCGGTTTGGATGCCGGCACACGCGATCAACTGACGGAGTTGCTGGAGACACTTACGCGCGAAACCGACCTCCTCGTCATACTGGTACTGAGCAAGGTGGACAACCTACCCAATTTCATCACGCACGTTTTACCCGTGCAAGACATCAAACTGGGCGAGAAGATAACCAGAGAAGCATATCTTGAAGAACTGGCAAAGATGAAACCCGCCACCCTCAGCCAGGAGATAAAGGACTGGATTATCAACCTGCCTTCGAAGGACATCACCAAGGAGTCATTCTATCCACAAGAAGGTGGCGAGATACTACAATTTAATAATGTAAGCATCCGATACGGTGAGAGAACCATCCTCAAGGAATTGGACTGGACGGTTCACGAAGGCGAACGCTGGGCACTTGCCGGTGAAAACGGCTGCGGAAAAAGCACACTGCTCAGTTTGGTTTGTGCCGACAACCCACAAAGTTATGCGTGCGACATACGTCTGTTTGGGCATCAGCGAGGAAGCGGAGAAAGCATCTGGGAGATTAAACGCCACATTGGTTATGTTAGTCCTGAGATGCATCGTGCTTACCTGAAGGATTTACCAGCCATAGACATCGTGGCAAGTGGTTTGAGCGACTCGGTAGGTTTGTACGCTCGTCCCAAGCCCGAGCAGAAAGCCATCTGCATGGACTGGATGAAAGCATTCGGCATAGAGGAGTTGGCTGACAGGACATTCCTGAAGCTGTCGAGTGGAGAACAGAGACTTTGCCTCCTGGCAAGAGCCTTTGTGAAAGATCCCGAACTGCTGATTCTGGACGAGCCACTGCATGGCCTCGACCTGCCCAACCGTGCCAAGGTGAAAGAGATCATCACCACCTTCTGCCAGCGTCCGCACAAGACGATGGTGATGGTGACACACTATAAGGAGGAGTTGCCTCCCTGCATTACCAATGAACTAAAACTAAAGAAAAACAAATAATATTATGAAAAAGATGAAACTAATGCTGATGGTCCTGATGATGATGGGCGCAGCAACAACAGTAAAGGCACAGGAAGTATTCAACATACTCAAGCAAAGTGCTGAGAATATCGTAAACAACCCCAAAGCCACCGAGTTTGAACTGAAGGTAAACCAATACAAGTTGACCGCCTTGCAGTACATCCCCAGCCAGGCCATCAAGCAATTCGGCAAGACGACAACCGCAACAATGGATATCCAGGCATACTACCTGAACGTATTCCTGACCCATTACTTCAAGGAGATTCAAGGCACCAAAAACGAAAAGGACCGCAAGGAAGTAATCGACAAGTACATCAAGGCAACACAGAACAACCCCATGTACGAGGATAAAAACCGTGCGGCAACCGAGTCGTTCGTAAACGACCCCGGAGGCTACACACCCTTCAGCATCAACGTTAACTGGGAAAAGGCAGCCGCTGAACTGAAAATTGATGATTAAAACCATCAAACCTTAACCGTATAAAGTATGCAAGAGCCCGCAAATTATAAAAAGAATATCCTGAAGCGAACCTTCAGCGGGCTCTTGCTATGCTTTATGCTTCTGGCATATAACGCATCAGCACAAGTTAGCACCAACAGAAACACGCAAAACCGGCAACGCGACGAGTTCAGGACAAAGGCCAGGTACTACCTGAGCATGATTGACTCAACCTACACTGACTCAAAACTGAGCGACACGTACCGAGAGAAATTCCTCGATGAAGCCGTTGACGCCAACAGCAGGCGATACACTATCGCCGCATGCAAAGAAATTTGCAACTCGTACAATTACAACCTTATTGACAAAGCCATCAACATCATCTCCAAACAACCGAAAAATAACGACACGCAATCGATACTCACCCTTTTGAAGTGTCACTCATACTGGAGGCATGTGAACAGTCTGAGCAAAAAGGAGATGGATGCCGAACTGAAACAAACACTCACCGTCATTTATCGTACCCCCGTTTGGAAAGACCCCTTTGAAGAATATTACGTAAACTTCAAGGCATTTCGTCTGCACGGCGATATTGAGATCGGTTCACCCGTTGAGCCATACGTAATGCGTATGTACCGAATAGCAGGTGGCATTGACGAAACGGGTATCCTATCGCATCACGTTACCCGACTTGCCACGGACATGTTTATCCGCACGTCACAATTCGAGCAAGCAAAACGAATGTGCAACAACTTGGCCAACATACAGAAAGCCGAGCAAGAAAGATTGAAAAGAGAGGGACGTTCACACAAGATGGACATCACCGATTATACCACCACCATGCGTATGCTGATCTGCGAACTGGAATTGAACCATAAGGTTGACTCCACCCTTATGCAAAGCATCCTTCCTTACGGCAAGATGGAACACGCATACAACAGCGTACGCAATGAGCGCGCACTAGAACTCTACCCACTTTTGCTGGCGTTGTACGAAAAGAGAAACAACGATGCCGGGAAACTGGCCGACAAACTGATACAGAAAGACAATGGCAGTAGGTACATGTTTGACTTTGAATACGATGCGTGCGTTTACACTTACAAACTCACCGAGCAGTATGAGAAAGCCATCGATGTAACAGAAAAGCAGATCAAGCGATACGAAAAACTTGATAAAATTCTTGACGAGCTATACCGAGAGGAGATGGGTTTGAATGCTGAGTGGGAAGATTTTGAACGACAGAACAGACTGTTGCAAATCGAAAAACAAACGGCAGACTACAACACAGAATTCTACCGCAAGCAACTGGAGGATATCATCAGACAACACACCAGCGACTCGTTGTTGTATGCCAAGACAAATGCAGAAAAGCAAAAGAGCCTGAAAGCCGAGCAGAATATTAACGAAACGGTATCCAACCAAGCAAAGGACGAACGCAAGAATCTGAGTCAAAACATCATCCTCTTCTCGCTGATCTTTATTGCAGTGGTAGTGCTGATGCTGGTTTTGCTCATTCCTTATATCGTGCGCATCAGAAAGATTAACCTGCACCTGACAAAAGAGCATAAACGCCTTATCAAAGTCACGGACAAGGCGAATCAAAGCAACCGTCTGAAAGTGTTCTTCCTGCAAAACACAAGTCATGACATCCGCAACCCATTGGGAGCCATAGATAACCTTAGCACAATGATGTCGCAAATGGTTCAGATGAGCAATGATGAGAACCTGAACGAATGTGCCAAGGAGGTGAGCAAGAACAGTTTGCTACTGACCCGAATGATGAACAACATCCTGGATATCAGCGCCATCGAGAGCGGTCGCTACCCTATTGTGTGGGAGGACACCTATCCAGTAGGCATCGTGCAGGAGATTATTGTGGCACGAGAGGCAACTGCCGAGAAACCGATTGAGATAAAACTTGAGAGCGAACTGCCGGAAGACTACATGCTGCGTAGCGACAACAAACGTATCCGCCAGTTGTTGAGATCGCTTGTCAACAACGCCTGGAAGTTCACAGACAAAGGACACATCATCATTAGGCTTTGCGAGGAGGATAACCAATTCGTAGCAACGGTTGAGGATACGGGACGTGGTATCCAGGAAGAGTATAGCGAGAAGGTGTTCCAACGCTTCTTCAAGATAGACGAGTTTGTACCGGGCACAGGTATGGGATTGTCTCTCTGCAAGGTGATTGCCGAGAATCTTCAGGCAACACTGGTTGTGGATACCAGTTACAAGGAAGGTGCCAGGTTTGTGTTCAGACAACCACTGAATGCAGAAGAGATCAGCGAGCAGAAACGCAAAGAAGAATACGAAAAGATGCAGGGAAAGAAGAGTTCAATGGGGGTAAAGGCAGGCATCATAGCACTTTTACTCGCACTGACTCCTACCCTGAACACAGATGCACAAATCAAGCATACCAGAAAGACTTACGACTCGCTCAAGGCTGCCTACAATACAGCGAAAACAGACGAGGAGAGACTGCCAATTCTATACAACCTCATGGACATCAGCTCGTATTATGCGTACGATTCCATAGAGTATTACACGGAAAAGCTGTATGAGTTAGGCAAAAAGATGAAGCGCCAAGACGTCATGCTGACGGCATGCAGGAATGCATTGAACGAGAGCAAGGTAAAAGAGATGCTTCATAAAATTGATTCCATACCCGACTCGAACGACAAGAAATGCACGAGAGCATTTCTTAAAGTGTACGGAGCCCAATTCCAAATACTCAGGAAAAGCATAGATGAAAAAAGAGGATGGATTCAAGAGCAAATAGTAAAACTAGAACGCGAGAAAACAAAGGATCCATTTGAACGCTATGTTGCGCTCAACTGCATTTGTTATGCAGCCACGGGCATCGAACAGAGTCAGATGATAAAGAAATATCTTGACGAATTGGAAAACCTGGCACCCAAATTGCAACAGAAGAAAGGATTTCTGTGTTCGCCCGTTTTCCAAACCGCCTACACATACTACATGAGCATTGGCGACCATGTCAAGGCAAAAAATGCCATCCTGAACCTGATGAGCACAATGGACATCATGGAAGGAGAATACCATAAGCAGAACAGGTTATATCGAGGATACGATTTGTTCCGTCTTCGTTTCTTGGCAGACCTGTACTTCTGCCAGGAGGCTATCAACGAACAAGAAAAACAAGACATCTATGACCAGATAACAGAGATCGAGAGGAAGGAATATTCTACACATGTTTCCAGAACCACCATCCAGAAAATCAGGGTTCTGAAAGCCATACATGAGGGCAACTGGGAAAGAGCCGCACAAGTGGGCGTGTCGTTTACCAGGAGTTTGGATGCATACCTGAAAGAGCAATCCATCATACTGGACGAAAACAGCATCGCCGTACCACACATCGAACTGCTGGCCAAGGTTTTTGAACAAACCGGCATGCAACAGCACTTGCTAATAACGCGCATCATCCATTGCGAATTGTTGCGCAGAATCATTAGCAATACAAAGAAATACAACTATCTGCACTACAACATTAACCAGCGCATACTTGACGCAAAACTACAACAAGCACAAACACTTGCCGACAACGAGCGCAAGCAATTAGAATACATCCAATTGCAAACCGACTACGAGCGCAACCAATGGAAAATCGAACGAGAAAAACAAAGAAACTATCTCGAATCATTACGCCTTGACTCGCTGACAAAAGAGACAATTGCGCACAAGGAAGTAATGGAGAAACAGGTGGAAAGCAGTCAGCATGCTTCGTCAAAAGTACGACTTATTCTTTTTGTCGGAGCGTGTGTGGTAGGATTAATCACGCTGATTGTGGCCGCAGTCTTCGCTAACCGACTCAGAATGCGCAGAGAAGTGCTCAGGCTTGTAAAGAAGCAACTTGCAAGCGAGATGGAGAGAGCGAAAGAAAGTGACAAAGAGACAACCGCCTTCCTGAAAAGCATCCGTCACGAAGTGGGTACTCCGCTAAACATCATCATGGGAATGTCGAAGCAAATTGCCAGCATGGTCAAGGAGCAAGACAGCGAAGAGATGAAGATGCTCAGCGACATGATCAACGCGAACGGCGAGCAATTGCTATCGCTCATCAACGACATTCTGGACCTCTCGCTCATACAAAGCGGTGAGTACAACATCAAGTTGAAAGAGCAAAAGATTTTGACACTGTGCGACATGGTTTCTACCAGTGTCATGCACCATTTCCCACCCAACGTGGAACTTGTCACCCAATACAACATTGCCCCCCAATCAACCATTTTCACCGACGAGGTACGTTTCAAGCAGGTATTGACGAACCTCTTCACCAATGCGTGCAAATACACGGAGAGCGGTAGCATTACCTTAAGCGTGACAAGGAAGGGCAACATGTACGAGTTTGCCGTTGCCGACACCGGATGTGGCATCAACCCAGAGAACGCGCAAATCATCTTTGAACGCTTTGAAAAACTTGGCTCGAAGAAGCAAGGTACCGGCCTAGGCCTTAACATCAGCCGTACCATCGTTAACAAACTGGGCGGAGAACTCAAGTTGGACACCAGTTACACAAAGGGTGCGAAATTTGTCTTCACCCACCCCATTACGCCCAAAGAATAAGCGCCAAATGCTTACAAAGTGACAAAAAGAGGTGCTTTACGCCCAAGAAATTGCATTTTTATAGCGATATTTACGTCAAACTGACATTTTTTTTGTAAATTTGCACCCGCTTTTACACACGCGCTCCCGCGTGAGGCACGTGAAAAGCATTAGAAAAAGCAAGATTTACAAAATGAATGTAGCAATCGTAAAATACAATGCCGGCAACGTGTATTCCGTAATACACGCTCTTACCCGTTTGGGTGTAAACCCCATCCTTACAGACAATGCCGAAGAACTGGCAAAAGCAGACAAGGTGCTTTTCCCCGGACAAGGTGAGGCCAGCAATGCAATGCAATACCTTCGTGAGCACAAACTCGACCAGGTAATCGTCAACCTGAAGCAGCCTTTGCTGGGCATCTGCATCGGCCAGCAACTGCTTTGCCGTCACAGCGAGGAAGGAAACACCGACTGCCTGGGAGTGTTTGACGTGGACGTGAAGCGCTTCATCCCCAGCCGTCACGAGGACAAGGTTCCCCACATGGGATGGAACACCCTGCTTGACACCAAGAGCGCTTTGTTCGAGGGATTCAACGGCGACGAGTACGCATACTTCGTGCATAGTTTCTACGTGCCAATTTGCGAGCACACCATTGCAACAACCGATTACATCAATCCTTTCAGTGCCGCTATTCATCGCGACAACTTCTACGCCACCCAGTTCCATCCCGAGAAAAGCGGTAGCGTAGGTGAACGTATCCTCAAAAACTTTTTGGAACTATGATAGAGATCATCCCTGCAATTGACATCATCGACGGAAAATGCGTACGCTTGACCAAAGGTGATTACGACACAAAGAAGGTGTACAACGAGGACCCCGTAAGCATCGCCAAGGAGTTTGAGTCCTACGGCATCAAGCGCCTGCACGTTGTTGACCTTGACGGAGCACGCAGCAAGCACATCGTCAACGATGCAGTGCTGAACAGCATCACCTCGAACACCAGCCTGACAGTTGACTTCGGTGGTGGCATCAAAACAGACGATGACATTAAGCGAGCCTTTGATGCCGGAGCTGCCATGGTTACCATCGGAAGCATTGCAGTAACCGACCCTGAAAGAAGCCTGAAATGGTTAGAGCAATACGGAGCTGAAAGCATTGTACTGGGTGCTGACGTAAGAAACGGAAAGGTAAGCATCAACGGTTGGAAGGAAGACAGCACAGAAGATTTGATTCCCTTCTTGGAGCGTTACCTTTCTGCAGGCATCAAGAATGTGCTTTGCACGGAGATCAGCAAAGACGGCATGCTGCAAGGACCTGCCATCGAACTGTACAAGCAGGTGATGAAAGCGTATCCTGACTGCCATCTCATTGCAAGCGGAGGAGTAAGCGGTATTGAAGACATCCGTGCTCTCAACGAAGCAGGCATCCCTGCCGTGGTTTTTGGCAAAGCCATTTATGAGGGCCGTATCAATATGAAAGAATTGGCTGAAGAGTTCGGCCTATAAAAATGAACGTCCAAGGTCAATAAGCATACAGCTACGCTCTAAGTTCGCCCTGCTTTCCCGCGACTTTCCTACGTAATCCTGCAAGCAAACTCGGGCACACCTCGGGTGATGAACAGAAGCAGAGAACGGTAGCGAATCAGCACATAGGACAAAAGATGTTCAATTCTTAATTCTTAAATTAATCTAGAAATCGTGTTAGCAAAAAGAATCATACCTTGCCTGGATGTAAAAGACGGCATGACCGTCAAAGGCACCAACTTTGTCAACCTGCGTCAGGCAGGCGACCCCGTTGAACTGGGACGCATGTATAGTGAGCAGGGTGCCGACGAATTGGTGTTTCTTGACATCACGGCAAGTCACGAAGGCAGAAAGACCTTTGCCGATATGGTGCAGCGAGTGGCTGCTACCCTTTCCATCCCATTTACCGTGGGTGGTGGCATCAACGAGTTGGCCGATGTTGAGCGTCTGCTTTCGGCAGGTGCCGACAAGGTAAGCATCAATAGTGCCGCCCTCCGCCGCCCTGAACTAATCGATGAGATTGTCAGCCATTTCGGCAGTCAGGTATGCGTAGTTGCCATCGATGCCCGTATGGACGAAGCAGGATGGACATGCTACCTGAACGGTGGTCGCATCGCAACCGAACGCAATTTGTTTGACTGGGCAAAAGAGGCAAATGACCGTGGAGCAGGCGAGATTCTGTTCACCTCGATGAACCATGACGGTGTGAAGACCGGCTTTGCTAACGAGGCATTGGCAAGATTGGCTGAAGACTTAACCATTCCTGTCATTGCATCGGGTGGCGCTGGTGCCATGGAGCATTTCCGCGACACCTTCACCATAGGTCATGCTGACGCCGCATTGGCAGCAAGCGTGTTCCACTTTGGTGAGATTGGCATACCCGAGTTAAAGCAGTACCTCAAGAATGAGGGAATTTCAGTACGAATCAAATAAAACAACAGAATAATATGGAAATCAATTTCGAGAAAATGGGTGGATTGGTGCCCGCCATCATTCAGGATGCAGACACCATGAAAGTTTTGATGATGGGTTACATGAACGAAGAAGCTTACAAGAAGACCGTCGAGACAGGTCTGGTAACCTTCTACAGCCGCACACGCCAGTGCCTTTGGACAAAGGGTGAGACAAGCAACAACTTCCTTCATGTAGTCAGCATCAAGAACGACTGCGACAAGGACACCCTTTTGATTCAGGCTCATCCCGACGGTCCTACATGCCACACCGGTACCGACACCTGCTGGGGTGAGGAGAATAAACCCAACCCTCTTCTCTTCCTCTCTGAGTTGAGCGACTTCATCGAGAAGCGTTACAAGGAGATGCCCGAAGGCAGTTACACCACCAGCTTGTTCAAGGATGGTTTGAACCGTATGGCACAGAAGGTTGGCGAAGAGGCATTGGAGTTGGTTATCGAGGCTACCAACGGAAGCAACGACCGTCTCATCTACGAGGGTTCAGACATGCTCTACCACCTCATCGTATTGCTTACCAGCAAGGGGTTGCGCATCGAGGACATGGCACGCGAATTGCAGGAGCGCCATAATCCCGGTTGGAAGAAGCATTAATCCCAAGGGAGTGAAAGGACGACACATTTTACAAATTGCCACACATATTTAATATATAATATAACGCGTATTCCTAGACAACGCGCATTTATAGAGAATATACAAGGCAGTAAAGCAATGATACCACTATCATGATTATCGAATACAAAGATACCGATATTTATCAGGCAGAACATCTTGTACTCAAGAAGGTATGCTTTCAGGCTCACGAGGGTGAGCTCATCTACATAGTGGGACCTGTAGGCAGTGGCAAGACATCGCTCTTCCGCACTATCTATGGCGAGCTTACACCCTCTGAGGGAAGTGCTGAAGTGATGGGCAACGACATGATGACCATCCGTGCCAAGAAACTTCCTGCGCTTAGAAAGCAAATCGGAATTGTCTTTCAGGATTTCCAACTATTGCCCGACCGTACAGTAAAGGAAAACCTTGACTTTGTGCTTCGTGCCACTGGTTGGAAGAATAAGGATGACAGAGCACGCCGAATCATTGAGGTATTGGAAGAAGTCGGCCTTCCGGAAAAGACAAACCAACGCCCGTACGAGTTGTCGGGTGGAGAGCAACAGCGTGTTTGTATTGCACGCGCACTCCTCAACACCCCTACCCTCATTCTTGCCGATGAACCAACTGGTAATCTTGACGCAGAGAACGGACGAAACATCATCAACTTGCTGAATAAAATCCGCAAGGGTGGCACAACAGTAGTCATCACCACGCACAACATGCAATGGCTGCAGGAATGCCCCGGCACAGTTTACCGTTGTGAAAAGGGGGAACTGATCAATGAGCAAGCAATCATGCCAACCTTGACAACAGAGCCATCGGCCAACGACGCCAAGGGAAAGGCAGATGAAGCCATACAGACAAAACCTTCGGACTCGGAGGAAGTGCAAAAGCCTGTTGACGAAGAAAAGAAGCAAGTCGAAGAATAAATAATATTGCAAATAATTAAAAATTCAAGCATAATGAAAGTAATGAAGTTCGGTGGTACCTCTGTAGGTACTCCACAAAGAATGAAAGAAGTATGTAAGCTTATCACAAATCCCAATGAGCCCACATTCGTAGTACTCTCAGCTATGAGTGGCACTACCAACTCACTGGTAGAGATCAGCGACTACCTCTACAAGAAGAATCCTGAAGGTGCTAACACCATCATCAACCAGCTGGAGCAGAAGTACATGCAGCATACTGAGGAATTGTATGCAACTGCTGAGTACAAGGAGAAGACACAGAAGTTCCTCCGTGAGGAATTCAACTATCTGCGTTCATTCACCAAGATTCTTTTCACTTCATTTGAGGAGAAGGTTATCCTGGCTCAGGGTGAGATTATCAGCACCAACATGGTAACAAACTACCTGCAGGAGTGTGGTATTGCTACCGTACTGCTGTCTGCATTGGACTTCATCCGTACTGACAAGAACGCAGAGCCCGACTTCAACTACATCCGTGAACACGCTACCAAGCAATTGCACGACAACCCCAACAACCAGATTTACATCACCCAAGGTTTCATCTGCCGCAATGCTTACGGCGAGATTGACAACTTGTTGCGTGGTGGTAGCGACTATACTGCATGTTTGATCGGTGCTGCCCTGCAGAGCGAGGAGATTCAGATCTGGACCGACATCGATGGTATGCACAACAACGACCCCCGTATCGTTGAGAAGACCGCTCCCGTTCCTCAGCTCTATTTCGAGGAAGCTGCAGAGTTGGCATACTTCGGCGCAAAGATTCTGCATCCCACATGTATCCAACCCGCTAAGTTTGCCGGCGTCCCCGTACGCTTGCTGAACACCATGGATCCTTCTGCACCCGGTACCATCATCAACAACCAGATGCAGCATGGCACCATCAAGGCAGTTGCTGCTAAAGACGGCATCACCTGCATCCAGATTCAGTCTAGCCGTATGCTCCTTGCTCACGGGTTCCTCCGCAAGGTCTTCGAGATCTTCGAGAGCTACAAGACCAGCATCGACATGGTTTGTACCAGCGAAGTTGGCGTTAGCGTTACCATCGACAACCGCAGTCACTTGAGCGACATTCTGGGTGAGCTCAAGCAGTATGGCACCGTACAGGTAGAGGATGATATGGTTATCATCTGCGTTGTAGGTGACCTGAGCACTGAGAACATTGGTTTCGAGACTATGGCATGTGAGGCACTCAAGAAGATTCCCGTTCGCATGATCAGCTACGGAGGAAGCAACCACAACATCTCATTCCTCGTCAAGAAGGATGATAAGAAGGCTACCCTTCAGGCATTGAGCGACACTTTGTTTGCAAACAAATAAAACGAATAGAAATTATGGAGATTGAGAGTTGACAACACACTCTCAATTCTCCATTTTCACTAAAACAGAATAACAAAATGGGATTACCTATAGAAAAATTCAAAGGTATCAGAACACCTTTCTATTATTACGACACAGCACTGCTCGATGAGACACTGGCAGCAATCAAAAAAGAACTGCTTCCCAGTTTCCACATGCATTATGCAGTAAAAGCATGTACGAACCCCACAGTATTGAAGCACATTGCTGAAGCAGGTCTTGGTTGCGATTGCGTGAGCGGTGGCGAGATACAGGCTTGCTTGGATGCCGGTTTCAAGGCAGAGGACATTGTCTTCGCAGGTGTCGGCAAGAGCGACTGGGAAATTGAATTAGGCCTTGAGGCAGGCATCGGATTCTTCAACGTGGAAAGTATTCCCGAGTTGGAGGTCATCAACGAAATGGCAAAGGAGAAGGGCGTAACTGCTCGCGTTTCTTTCCGCATCAACCCCAACGTAGGTGCTCACACTCATGCCAACATCACTACCGGTTTGGCTGAGAACAAGTTCGGTATTGCCATGGAGGACATGGAGAAAGTGATTCGCCTGGCACAAAGCATGTCAAACGTTGAGTTTGTTGGTCTGCACTTCCACATCGGAAGCCAGTTGCTCGTTATGGACGACTTTGCTGCGCTTTGCAACCGAATCAACGAATTGCAGGAGCAATTAGACAAGGCTGGCATCGTTATCCCCAACATCAACGTAGGTGGTGGTTTGGGCATCGACTACCAGAATCCTGACGGTAATCCCATACCTAATTTCAAAGCCTATTTTGACACATACAAGAATGGCATCAAACTGCGCGAGGGCCAGAAACTTCATTTCGAGTTGGGACGTGCAGTTGTAGGCCAGTGCGGAAGCCTCATCACCAAGGTATTGTTCGTCAAGAAAGCTGCTGTTAAGCAATTTGCCATCGTTGATGCAGGTATGACAGATCTTATCCGCCCCGCACTTTACGATGCTTACCATTGCATTCAGAACATCACCAGTCCCGACGCTCCCGTAGAGAAGTACGACGTGGTTGGTCCTATCTGTGAGTCAAGCGACGTCTTCATTAAGGATTATGACATGCCCCGTGTTCAGCGTGGTGACCTTATCGCCCTACGTTCAGCAGGAGCCTATGGTGAAATCATGGCTTCGCAATACAACTGCAGACAACTCCCCAAGGGATATTGCGATTTGTAACAGAAGACAAACATCAATTGTTTAACAGACAACACAGAATCAATTGTGATACAACATTTTGAGTATATAATCTATGCTTTGTGTTTCGTAGTGTGGATAACGTCCATACTACGAAATCTGGCATACCGCAGGATATGCAAGAAAGTGGAGCGAAGTCGTACTGCTCCAACTCCTGACACTCCCCTTCCTGGACTTAGTGTCATCATTACTGCTCACGACCAATGCGATGCTTTACGCCGCAATCTTCCACTCATTCTTAACCAAATATACTCAAACTTTGAGGTTATCGTTGTAGACATCAATTCTACAGATGGAACAAAAGAGCTATTGGAGAAGATGGAAGAGGATTATCCTCGACTCTATCACACCTTTACGCCGTCTACAAGTCGTGACATAAGTCCACAGCGACTTGCCATGACATTGGGCGTAAAAGCCTCCAACACGCCCTGGTTGGTATTTACCCAAGCCGATTGCTGTCCAATCTCACACCAGTGGCTGAGACGATTGGGCGAGGCAATAGCATCTCATAGGTCTGCGAAAATGGCAGTTGGATACACACGATACAATCATTCCAACAGTTACGCAGAACGCAAGAACAGATTTTTCAGATTCTGGCAACAGGTGCTTACACTGAACTTTGCCAACAATCATGGAGTATACAGATGCGACGGTACCAATCTAGTGTACAATAAAGAATTGTTCCTAAGTCACCAGGGATTTGCCTCTCATAGCGTCTTGTTGACTGGTGCCACCGATATTATGGTAAACCAAAACAGTACGTTGCACAATTCAACCATTTGCGTACACCCTGAAGCCATCATGGAACAGGAAATGCCTTTGCACAAGGATTGGCATCAAGAACACAGATTCTTCCAGGAAACACGTCTTCACTTCACGAATAAGTTCAAGTACCGCATGAGATACGCAGGAAGCGTACTTCTTCACATCTCCATGGTTACCATTATGTTATGTAATATCGGACTTTCCCTGTGGCTAAAGCAATACATTGTCGGAGGAGTCGTCTTGTTTCTATGGCTGGTTCACTTCTTTGAGCAAGGACTCATTCTTCGACGTGTGTCACGAGTTTTAGAGAATCATAACATAAGCGTGTTCTCTGTAGCATGGTATATTCACCTCATCCCATTCTGGGATCTACGCTCATGGTTTGCGCATAGATTCAGTGACAAACGACAGTATCGTAAAAAGTACATCTGATTAAAAATACAACTGACATACAGAACATCAAGAGTTATTATCAAACGAGAATTCGCATCATTGATGCTGTAGTTTGATTTTTAATTCGTAACGCATAAGTAAGTGGTCAGAATTATGTTTATATTAGATTGTGCTAAATTTGGATGCAGATTTGGCAATCATTCGGCTTTTGACGCCGGTCAAAATGCAGAGTGTAGCGGGCTACATGACTTTCGCCTACGGGACGAAAGTAGAGAATGAGAGTCAAAGATGCGCCAAAGATAGTACAAGATAATACTCGAGTCACTTACATTGTCATTATAAAAATAATTTTGATTACTTACTGAAAATAAGAAATATGGAAAGTGTTCCTTTTATTGCATGGTGCTTGGAAAATCTTAACCAGTACTGGGTTATCATATTATTGATGGCTATTGAAAGCAGTTTCATACCTTTTCCCAGTGAAATCGTCATTATTCCTGCAGCATACCTTACCACCGCAACAGCAATGGCTGGAACAGTTGCCATGACGGCTCCTACCAGCGACCTCAACGTGTACCTCATTGTTCTCTTCGGAACCATAGGTGCTATTGTCGGTGCTCTCATCAACTACGGATTATCAATTTGGATTGGACGTCCATTGGTATACAAGTTTGCCAATAGCCGTTTTGGCCACATGTGCCTCATCAGCGAGGAGAAAGTGCAGAAGGCAGAAGTGTATTTTGAAAAACATGGCGCAATGGGCACATTCTTCGGTCGCCTCGTACCTGCTGTCCGACAGTTAATCTCCATCCCTGCAGGATTGGCAAGAATGAACATCTTTAAGTTCATTACCTTTACAGCAATTGGCTCTGCCTTGTGGAATGGAATTCTTGCCGCAATCGGATGTTATCTTGCTACAGTTGTATCATATGAGCAATTAAACCAAAAGATAGCAGAATACAGCGTACCTTTGAAATGGTCAATGATTGGACTGGGCGTGTTAGTTGTCCTTTATCTTGTATGGCAAGGAATGCGCACAAAGAAACAAAAGTAAATAGTTCTTTGTAGATACCAGAATCTACAAAGAACTGCAATTCTAAGCAGCAACTAAAATCACAGATAAGTGATTACCAATTTAATACCAGCAGATGAAACAACGACGTGCTATAATTGGGTATAATTCGAATCACTGGGGAAGAGTGTTGCATACCAGATTCCGCTTGTTTCCTGCGATGTGTATGGCAATACTTATGTGGATACAGTTACCCGTAAGAATCCATGCACAGTTACTTAAAGACATCTTTATTGAAGAAACATGCATTGACTCTCTGCCAACCAAGTCATTACGACTTGACGTGGATGCCTTAGGTTTCTTTAGAGACAATGAATATGAAACTGAGATTCAAAATGGTTATTCATTGCCAGGCGTAAGACTTAATCCGCACCTTGCGTACAATCCTATACAAAACATTAATATCGAGGCAGGTGCTTCAATGCTATTTTTCAATGGAGCAAACAAATATCCATGTTTTGCTTATCACGATATTGGCGTTTGGAAAGGAAATCAATACCAACATGGCTGTCACGTGTTGCCTTGGGTTAGGTTACAAGCATCATTCAAACATCTGGATGTAATTTTAGGCAACATCTATGGAGGCAGTAACCACCATCTGATAACACCATTGTTCAATCCAGAACAGAACATCAGTACTGATCCCGAAATGGGAGTTCAAATTCTGCTACACCGTCCACATGTTAACCTCGACGTGTGGATGAATTGGCAGAGTTACATCTTTGAGACAGATACTCACCAAGAGGCATTTACTATAGGAACTTCTACCCAGATATTATGGGGAAAACAAAAAACAGTCTCATTTTACACACCCGTGCAATTAGTCATCCAACATCGTGGAGGTGAGCAAGACAAAACAAGCACGGGAGTGCAGACAATATGCAATGCCTCAACAGGTTTGGGTATAAAATGGCAACCCAGCAAGATAAGAGATAATGCCACTGCAAGCAAACAGAAAGAAACCTTCAATTATATTGATGCTCAGATAAATGCTTTGGCATGTTACCAGCAAAGCGGAAGACTATGGCCATTCGACACAGGCTTTGCATGGCACATCGGAGTAGCATCAAAATGGTTTAACCACCTGACATTGGGCATTGATTACATGAATGCACCCAAGCAGTTTGTCAGTGTATACGGTAATCCCTTCTACAGTACCATCTCATTAAAGCACGGAGGTACAACGATAAACAATGACGGAACTTTGAGCGGAAAATACACTCATCAGTACAATGGCACGAGCAATATCCGGTTAGGAGTTGATTATCAATACACTTTTGCCAAAGCATACACACTTGGGGTAGATGCGGAGTTTTTCAAACTCAACAGTAAGAACTGTATAAATGACAAAGAGAAACTCAATGATATAAGTTTCTCTTTTGGCATCTATTTTCGCGTTTCACCAAGTTTCTTGCTGAAGAAGTTCTAAACGTTCAATTCCAAGTAGTCATAAGCAAGGTGTACTCCTTGAGGCAGTTTTGCGTCAACCTCACGATGCAATCCCACATGATGTGACATGTGGATAATATAAGTCTCAGGGGAACCCAGTTTCTTACTCATTTCAATGGCATCGTCTATTGTTTGATGAGTGGGGTGCGGTTCGTATCTCAATCCATTTATTATCAACAACTTTAAATCTTTCAGCAAGCATAATTCCTCTTCTGGCATTGTGGTCATATCAGTAATGTAACCCACGTCACCCAAACGATATCCAAGTATAGGTAACTTTCCATGCATGACACTGATTGCCGTGATTGGAATATCACCAATCATAAAAGTATCATGAGGATTGGTCTCATGCAGTTCCAACTGAGGAACACCAGGATAGACATTACTCACCAAGCAATATGGCATACGTTCGCGAAGATGCTTCGAAGCGTATGGATCGGCGTATAAAGTCAGTTTCTTTAAATAACTAAAAGGACGTAAGTCATCCAACCCACCGACATGGTCGTAATGTTCGTGCGTAATAAGGCAAGCATCAATAGGTTTATTCATTCCTATGTGCAACATCTGCTCACGAAAGTCTGGTCCACAATCCAGCAAGATGGTAGTTGTTTTCGTCTCGAACAAAGCAGAACAACGAAGACGTTTGTCGCGAACATCCTTACTTGTACACACTTCACACTGGCACCCTATTTGGGGCACTCCACACGACGTTCCTGTTCCTAAAAGAGTTATCTTCATTTACGTACTTGAAAAAAGTCGATAATCTTAAATGAAATTGACCTCTGGATGTATCTCTATGCCAAACTTTGACTTCACATCACCTCGGACAGCATTGCATAGATTGACAATATCTTGACCGGATGCTCCTCCATGATTAACCAAGACTAAAGCCTGCTTTTCATACACTCCTGCCTTACCTAATGAACGACCTTTCCATCCAGCTGTTTCAATCAGCCATCCTGCAGGTATCTTCACATGTTGATCATCAACCTCATAATATGGCATATTAGGATATAGAGCCTGTAAATGTTCATAAACAGAACGCTCCACAATGGGGTTCATGAAGAAACTACCAGCATTTCCAAGCACCTTAGGATCAGGAAGTTTACCATCGCGCATTGCACGAATAATATCACGCAACTTCAAAGCGGTCAGACCTTCATCAGAGGATACAGAATTCTTCAACGCACCATATTGCAGGTTAGGACTAAAAGTCTTTTCTAGTTTCAGGTCCACATAAGTAACTGCATATCTTCCCCATAGTTCCTTGCTCTTCAGAGTACTATAACGATAATTGTAATGCAATTCATCATTCTCCATACAACGCGACTTCAGCGTTGTCAGATCAACAAGATGAACCCTTACCACAAAATCTTTCACCTCAACGCCGTAAGCACCAATGTTTTGCACCGCAGCGGCACCAACCTCGCCAGGGATAGCAGTAAGGTTTTCCAAACCATACCAACCACGTTCAACAGTAAAGCCAACCAAATCGTCCCACACAACACCTGCACCAACCCGAACACATACTGATGTTTCGGTGTCTTCAATAACCTCAATAGTTTTTATAGCACTATGAAGTACTAAACCATCATAATCTGAAAGAAAAAGAAGATTGCTTCCACCACCAATATGCAGTAGTTTCAAACTTTTACTGTCAACAACAGAAGCACGCATTTTACTGTATTCTTCGAGAATCTCCTTCAATTCTTCAACTGAAAAGTATTCCGCAAAGCTATTTGCACTAGCTTCTATACCAAATGTATTGAAATCTTTCAGAGATTTATCTTTTTCTATTTTCATATCCTATTTTCTATGGATGGTTAATGGTTGTTTTTACAGATGAAAAATGTAATTTCGATATTGTACTTTATAAATGCTACATGGAAATCATTCTTCAAGTTTAACAAGCTTCCACTCCCCCTCTTCGCATTCAAAAGTCATAATATCCATCATACTGCTAGACACTCCACATTTGACCATGACAACATGTTTCGCATCCTTCTCTATACCGTTATAGTGAATCATCAAAACGTGTCCATTTGGCATTTCGGGAGCAAAAACGGAAAACTGGTCAGCATCGATATTTCCTTCTATCAATTCACCATCATTATCTTCATCTGGCAGAGAGATTGCAAGTGGTTGATTAATGTGTGCCACCTGATAAACTGAGTCCTGTACAAATTGATGGTAGAACCTCCAGAAAGAACCATATGGATGGGAAGCAAGTGGTAATTCTGATACTGCTGTAACCGTCCACCCTTCATCCTTTCGAACACAATCAAAAAAACGATACTCGTTAGACGCAAGATTAATAACATCTACTTCAACAGACTTGGCTTTTGATGAAAAATCCTGTTCTAATTCAGAGATGTCACTAAGCAGTAAAACATAGTATTCCTTACTGGAAGGAGTAAATTCCTTATCAAAGTCCGATAGTTTCCTGATGTTTCTGAGAACTTCTCCATCAGTATCCTTCACGGCTAAAGGTAATTGAAGACGTTCTAATTGGAATTGCCTGTTGTGAGTGAAGGTATAGAAGAAATCAATAAAGTTTTCGTCCACTCCTTTGCTGATAGGCGTCTCTTCAATCTCGTAAACCAAGGTGTCTTCTGGGATGGAATCACAATCCTCTAACACAGAATCCACCCAGTCCTGATTGGCAGATTGCTTACCGCTACATGAGACGAAACAACCAAATGCGGCACAGTAAAAGACCATGCAGACAAGTGAAAATATGACAAAAAACGACCTCTTCAATTGCATATACAAAAATCTAACACAAAAATACATTTTTATTTCGAGATAGCACGCAAAAATAAGAAAATAATGCGTATCTTTGCATAAAATATAGAAATAAATATAATGATACAGAAGATAGAACAACTGATGCAGGAAGTTGCCGACCTTAAGGCAAAATCAGCAGAAGAGGCGGAAAACCTTCGCATCAAATACCTTAGTAAGAAAGGTATCCTCAACGATCTTATGGCTGAGTTCCGCAATGTTCCCGGAGAATTGAAGAAAGAAGTGGGAATGAAACTCAACCAGCTTAAGCAGGCAATTCAAGATAAAATCAACGATCTCAAGGATGCTGTGCAGAGTAGTGAGCAGGCAGGCGATGACCTCGACCTCACACGTACTCCCTACCCCATCCGTTTAGGCACCCGTCATCCTCTGACCATAGTAAAGAATGAAATCGTTGACATCTTCAGTCGTCTCGGTTTTGTTTTGGCAGAAGGTCCTGAAGTCGAGGACGACTGGCATGTGTACTCAAGCATGAACTTTGCCGATGATCATCCTGCACGCGACATGCAGGATACCTTCTTCGTAGAGTCACATCCCGACATCATCTTGCGTTCACACACCAGTTCTGTACAGGCACGCGTTATGGAAAAGCAACAGCCTCCTATCCGTGTCATCTGTCCTGGTCGTGTTTACCGTAACGAAGCCATCTCTGCTCGTGCGCATTGCTTCTTCCATCAGGTTGAAGGTCTTTATATTGACAAGAATGTTTCTTTTACAGACTTGAAGCAGGTGCTCTTGCTCTTTGCTCAGGAGATGTTCGGCACAGACACTAAGATACGTCTCCGTCCTTCATACTTCCCCTTCACAGAGCCTTCTGCAGAGATGGACATCAGTTGTCATCTTTGTGGTGGTAAAGGTTGTTCATTCTGTAAGCACACAGGCTGGGTAGAGATTCTCGGATGCGGTATGGTTGACCCTGCTGTTCTTGAAGCCAATGGCATTGACTCAAAAGAGTACACCGGTTATGCTTTCGGTATGGGTATTGAGCGTATCACCAACCTGAAGTATCAGGTTAAGGACCTTCGTATGTTCTCAGAGAACGACACGCGCTTCCTTGACGAGTTTACTGCAGCAAACTAAAAGCTTAGCATCCAACAGAAGCCACATAATAAATGATGCCTGCTGACCAACATCAGCAGGCATCATTTATTTACCCATTTCCATCATCAATCATCAATCTTCAACCGTCAATCATCAACCGTCAATCTTCAATCATCAACCGTCAATCTTCAATCATCAACCGTCAATCATCAACCGTCAATCATCAACCGTCAATCATCAACCGTCAATCTTCAATCATCAATCTTCAATCATCAATCTTCAACCATCAATCTTCAACCATCAATCATCAACCGTCAATCTTCAATCATCAACCATCAATCTTCAACCATCAATCTTCAATCATCAACCGTCAATCTTCAATCATCAACCCTCAATCTTCAACCATCAATCTTCAACCATCAATCATCAATCATCAATCTTCAACCGTCAATCTTCAATCATCAACCGTCAATCATCAACCATCAATCATCAACCGTCAATCATCAACCATCAACCGTCAATCTTCAACCATCTTACCCTCCATACGCGCCATCCTTCGCTTCAAAGATAACACTTGGTTCAAAGACCTCTATAGAATGCCACATGCCCATAGGAATCTGAATACCATGCTTTCCTTCTCGGGGACATAAAGGATAACGTGCAACTTCTCTGTAACAGAGTCCATTTGCTTCAACATCAGTAGACAATTTCTCGCCATTTACCACTTCATAGAACACCTCATCAAGTCGGCCTTCCAGGCACACCAATGTTTCTGCTGTCTTCTCATGTCTGTGAATAGCAACCTGTGTACCGGGAAGCAAAGCATTCAGCATTCTTTGACTCTGGTCTTCACCGCTATTGCGCATATCAAAAAACATACGCTTACGCTCACTACCTTTTGCCTGCTCATACAAGCTTTCAAAAAGTACCTTATCGATTAATTGAGGATTCTTATTTTCCATAATGTCAACAACTTAAAAGACGTTAAACCTTTTTATCTTTAATACCCGTTTGTTAGAATCAATCTGTGGCTACTTTATCATTCTGCGTTTTCACATCGCGCAACGATGCCAGATACTCTTCATGTAAATGATAATACTTCTTCATGAATACCACATAGGCTATAGTAAGAAGCAGAAGTACACCAATCAAATATAGCCAATGAGAAAGATGATCGTTGGGTACAATAAAGATGAATACAAAAGAAATCACTGCCTGTATAGCCATATAAATGAGTGAAACTTGTACATGTCCCATCTTTAACTCATTTGCCATAATCTGATAGACATGCTTTCTATGAGCCTGTCCCAAGTTTTCATGTAGCATGATTCTATGTACAATTGTCAGGCAAGCATCAACACCATATACAACCAAGATAACCATATAAGTAAAATCGCCCGTACATTGTAACAGCTTACCACATGGGAATAAAATCATATATGCAATGCTGACACTACCCACATCACCGGCAAAACATTTTGCCTTACCTTTCGACCTGAAGTTAAATAGGCAGAATACAACTACTGCAACAATTATGGCACCAAGATAAGAGTACCGCATAAACTCGTTATATCCGTTTATCTCGATATGAAAGTGATTTGGGCTGTTCAATATCACTAACGAACCTAAAACCACAAGCGAGTATCCACCGGTAATGCCATTGATGCCATCCATGAAGTTATACACATTAATCATGCCTACACTAATGATAGAGGCGAACAACAATATGTACCAGAATTCGAAATGAAGAACACCCCAGTTGTAGAACATCAGTACAATAGCAATGAAATGGGCACAGAGTCGAACCTTGTCGGGTAGCGGTTTCACATCATCCCAGAAACTGACCACAGTCACAATTAACAAACCAATAATAAAAGGCAGATACCCAAGTACTATAGGCCAGTTATTCCAATACACGCCAAAAATCAGAACCCATACAATCAATCCAAGTGAAAAGATGATTCCACCACCACGAAGCACCACAGACGAATGCGAACTTCTCTCATTGGGTTTGTCGATAATGTTACATTTATTGGCAATGTAGAAATATATCAGTTCCAAGACAAACAATACCACGAATATGAATGCATACAACTTCGTATGTCCCCAGAGTAATAAATCTATCTTCATGTCAAATCATTTATTTAATAGGAATTCATATTTTTCAATCTGCATTAACAATGCGGTTCAATGATTCATCAAGACTCACCAGCTGATAATCAAATGGCATCTTGCTCATTTCCGGATCGTAATAATAAGTCGCGAACATCTTGTTTAATGCTTGCACCGCTTTTGAACCTATCCACACACATGGGTTAAACAGTCTCGTCACCCACATCTTGTGTCCACTATGTTTGGCAAAGAAACGAATAATCTCTACCGTATCGCTCAGTTCCTTGTTTTGCGGATAAAATGTACCAGCCAAATCACGTACTATGGCTTGTTTCACAAATTCTGCCAGATTATCAATGTAGCACATACTACGCTGATTGTGCCATGCCGGGAATACTGGGGTTTTCTGAGCAAGACTAATAAGGCGAGGAAAATTACCCTTTGAATTGGGGCCGTATATCATAGGAGGACGAAGGATGCACACCTTGAATGTTTCACATTCCAGTTCATGAAGTCCATTCTCTGCTTGCAGTTTCGAGTCTCCATAAAAACCATTGGGTTTAGGAGTCGTCTCTTTCGTGATAACTTCTCCTTTCAACGACTGA
>JAZUKS010000009.1:0-25799 GCA_045643405.1 Bacteroidaceae bacterium
GATGGGTGAAGATTGAAGATTGATGGGTGAAGATTGAAGATTGATGGGTGAAGATTGAGGATTGATGGGTGAAGATTGAAGATTGATGGGTGAAGATTGAGGTTGAGGATTGAAGATTTCTTTTTGGGGGGAAGGAGCCCCCCATAAAAAACATGCACAACCAGTTTGTACGCTATACAATCCGGTTGTGCATGGTATATAGAGGTTCTTTCTGCTATCCCACAAGTGCCATGGGAGACTTCCAGAGTACGACCTTGTTCTGTTCGAGTGAAGCGTGCACATCAATAAGACGCTGGTTGGAACTGCCACAATAGAGGAGGTCCTCATCTCGCAGAGATTCCACATAGGGACCATCCACCAACACATCAACATACTGCAACAAAGCACGGGTACGGGGTTGGCGTATCAAAGACTCGAAAGTGAAACCCGTATAGCACCAGATATTCTTGTTGGAATGAAGTTTGATGGCTTGTGCCAACTCATAGAATCCTTCTGCCTGATACATAGGATCGCCACCCGAGAAAGTGACATCAGCAAAAGGGTCTGCCAGTATAACCTTCAGAATATCGTCCACCTTCATCAGTTTGCCCGCATTGATGTCCCACGACTGTGGATTATGACAGCCGGGACATTTATGCGCGCAACCTGAACAGTAGATGCTTGTACGGAAACCGGGACCATCTACTGTGGTGTCTTCGATAATATCTATGATTCGTAAATCCATTTCTTGTGTAGCAAGAAAGCCTTTTCCTAATACCTATTGATTATCAATTGTGTGTTACGCGGTCGTTCAACTCTGAGAGTTTTGCCTTATTCCAACGATCGGTGGTACCTACAAGGTAACCAGTGATGCGTTGCAGACGGTCGATATTTTCGCTACCACACTTGGGACATACCTTGAGATCCTTCTCTGCATTCTCTGCACCACAATCCATGCAACGGTTGCGTGTGTGGTTGACAGAACCATAACCCATGTTGTACTTATCCATCATATCAACGATACGCATAACCACTTCGGGGTTGTGAGTAGCATCACCGTCAATCTCTACGTAGAAGATGTGACCACCACGGGTAAGGTCATGATATGGAGCCTCTACCTCTGCCTTATGACGAGCCGAGCACTTATAGTACACGGGGACGTGATTTGAATTGGTATAGTAGTCGCGGTCTGTTACGCCGGGGATAACACCATACTTCTTTCTATCACCACGGGTAAAGCGACCAGAAAGACCTTCTGCAGGTGTTGCCAATACACTATAGTTGTGCTGGTACTTCTCGCTGAACTCATTGGCACGGTCACGCATATAAGTAATAATCTTGATACCGAGTTCCTGTGCCTCCTCGCTCTCACCATGATGTTTTCCGATGAGGGCAACCAAACACTCGGCCAAACCGATGAAACCAATACCTAAAGTACCCTGATTGATAACAGGCTCAATGGTACCATTGGGATCGAGGCTATCGCTACCCAACCAGAGAGAACTCATTACGAGGGGGAACTGCTTTACGAAAGCAGTCTTCTGGAACTGCATACGATCGTGCAACTGCTGTGCCGTTACGCTGAGCATATTGTCAAGTTTCGCCATGAAAGCGTCAATACGCTCCTGCTTGTCCTTGATGCCCATGCACTCGATGGCCATACCTACGATATTGATAGTTGAAAATGAAATGTTACCACGACCGATTGAGGTCTTAGGTCCGAAACGGTTCTCGAACACACGGGTACGGCAACCCATGGTAGCACACTCCCAATTGTAACGCTCGGGGTCATTGATATCCCACTTATCATTCTGGTTGTAAGTAGCATCCAGGTTGATGAAGTTGGGGAAGAAACGGCGAGCCGTTACCTGGCAAGCATACTTGTAGAGGTCATAGTTGCGGTCTTCGGGCAAATAACTTACACCACGCTTCTTCTTCCAGATCTGAATGGGGAAGATAGCTGTCTGTCCGCCACCAACACCCTCGTAGGTAGAACGAAGCAACTCACGAATGATGCAACGACCCTCGGCACTGGTATCAGTACCATAGTTGATGCTTGAGAACACTACCTGGTTACCACCACGACTGTGGATGGTGTTCATATTGTGGATGAATGCCTCCATAGCCTGATGTACACGACCAACAGTCTGATTGATGGCGTGTTGCTTCATGCGCTCCTTGTCCTCCAGTCCGTCGAGCGAGAGGTTGAGATAGTCGTCGATAGGAGCATCGTAAAGTTCGCTCAAATCCTGACCGCTGAGTTTCTCCAACTCCTTTACCTCTTCTATATATGAACTGCGCACGTAGGGAGCCAAGTAGAAGTCGAAGGCAGGTATAGCCTGACCACCGTGCATCTCATTCTGAGCAGTCTCCATAGAGATACAACCCATGATGCTGGCAGTCTCAATACGCTTAGCGGGACGGCTCTCGCCATGACCGGCACGGAATCCACCCTTCAGGATATGGTCAAGGGGATGCTGAACGCAAGTGAGCGACTTGGTGGGGTAATAATCCTTATCATGAATGTGCAGATAGTTGTGCTTTACTGCTTCGCGGGCATCCTCGCTCAACAGATAGTCGTCAACGAAAGGCTTGGTTGTCTCGCTTGAAAACTTCATCATCATACCGGCAGGCGTGTCAGCATTCATGTTGGCATTTTCACGAGTCACATCATTACTCTTGATATTGATAATCTCGAGGAAGATGTCGCGTGTCTTTGCCTTACGCGCAATGCTACGCTGGTCGCGGTACTTGATGTAGATACGTGCCACATCCTTGCGGGCACTCTTCATCAACTCCATTTCGACCATATCCTGGATTTCCTCCACGGTCATCTGACTCTTGCCACGCATGGCAATTCTGTCAGTAATCTGACGGATTAACTCAGCATCATCACCTTCTTCAGTGGTTAGCATTGCCTTACGAATGGCTGCAGAAATTTTCTGCTCGTTGAAACCAACGATGCGGCCATCTCTTTTTACGACTGTCTGTATCATTTCCGGTATTGAATTATTACAAATTTTATGTTATCTCGCTGATATTATTGGAGATGGTGTTAATCTACCTTTTTACCCACGCGAAAACGTTTGCAAAGATAGAAAAAAGGAATCTAAAACGCAAATGATTTCTCAAAAAAATTTCACTTTGCGAAAACTTTTTTTTTCGACAGAAACGAAAGTTTTCCAAAACGAAAGTAACTATCGTTGATTTTCAATAACTTAACTTTTTCAAAAAAGAAAAAAGTTTCCCAAAACGAAAACTTTGCATGCAACTCAGTTATTCATTTTGGGAACAATATAGCAAATACACTGATTATCCGATACTTGCGGATAAAGGTGTAAAAATCGTTCAATTTAGAGGTAAAAAGCCCCTATCCTAACTTGTCGAGAGGGATGTATGACGCCATCGCCTTATATGCCATTTCGGATGGATGAAGGTGGTCGCCAGAGTCGAATCCTGGAGCAAAACTTTGAGGGTCATCTGCATCGCGAACAGCCTCATCGAAATCCACGCAACCATCAAAAATGGGGGATTTGCGCAACCATTCGTTGAACGTCCTACGCATGACGTCCCTGTCCTCATTGTAGGTACGCCATCCCTTAATAGGAAGCAGTGTACCACTCCACACTTTCAGTCCCAAGGCACGTGCATGCGCCACATACATTTCCTCAACGCCCTTCTGCATCTCCTCGCAAGTGGGCATATCGCTCCACGGACGGAAAGGATTGACCTCCACGCCCACGGGGTGGATGATGTCGTTAATGCCATGCTGGATAATGACCGCACTTGCGCCGGAGACATTCAGTTCTATGGGAAAGCGTGTAGCGCCTTTCAGTCCGTATGCCTGATAGGTGATGCAATCATACTGGCGCAAGATACGCGTACCACTCACTGCACGGCGGATAATGGAAACATTGCGGTACCCCTCATCCCATGCACGCAAGGCAAGATAGTCGGGCCAACTCTGGGCCGTGATGGAGTCGCCATAACACACCAAGGCATGGTTCTGTTCCTCGGTAAGTATATCAATCGTATTCAGGAAGTAGAACCAATTGGTGTTGCGCGAGAGTTCAGCCGGGAAGTCACGACTCTCGGCATAGTCGCCATACGCATACTTACCCTTTGAAAGCGGACCCGTGATAAGAGTACCGGCATTCATCTGCGTATAACCGCCCAGATACATACTTATCTCCACCACATCGCCTGCCTGCACATCGAGACTCACGGCATCGCTTTCCACCTCGAAGCCTGGCAATATAGAGATAGCGCTCTCTTTATTATATAAAATAGGTACGGGCGCATAGGAGACACCCTCTCCTACTTTCGCCACAAAGGCTTTTGTGATGCTCACGGGTTCGGTTCCGGTAAGATTAGAGAAACGGAAACGCAACCGGTCACCCGAGAAGCACATCTTGACAGGATACCTGAGCGTGATGTCCTTTGTATACACACTCTCCTTTCTATCTGTGATAGAAGTGGCATTGCCCCAGCAAGCCACCCATTTGGTATAATTGTTTTGCATCTTACTTAAAGTTATTTAAATTGTCAACAAGTCAACGAGTCAATGAGCCCATTGCTGGTAACGTCTCGTGTTGACCTATTTATCTTGCCATCTTGTTGACTCGTTGACCAAACAATGAAACTAGAACTCAATCACATGCTGATACTTATCCACCAACATTCCGTCGGTATGCTTCAACGTGAACTTACCCTTCTGCTTGGCACGTAGCGTGATGGTGAAGAGCACCTTATCACCCTCGGCATAGGGTTGTTCACCCAAGTTGACAAAGGTAGGATAGAGCGCCTTCTGTCCATTGGAATGCAGACGATCATAAGTCATATTGTACATCTGCGCAACACCTTCTACCTTTATGCCCACGTACTCATACTGGTTAGGATCGTAAGGCAGGCACATGCTGACAGCATTGACACTCTTCATACCCTTGCCTGCCACAGTAATGACCACCTCGTCGCCCACATTATAGTTGGTCTTGTTCGAGGTGACTACAATCTGTCCATCCACGGCAGGCACCTTACGACTGCTCACACCTGTTTCGAGTTCAATGGCAACCACAGAAATGTCATAGGCATCAATCAGACCGTTGTTGTTAAGGTCGCCCTTTGAGATGTAGCCCTCAAAGTCACCATCGCCCTTACGCAAACCGGTATAGTTCATATACGAGGTAAGGTCGTTCTCGTCAATACGACCGTCCTTGTTGACGTCACCAGGAATGTACCACTCGCTTTCGGGCACACGGAAGACGTATATCTGATGACCGCTACCGAAGTTGCCGACAGCCTCGGAAACGTGGAAACGGATATAACGAGCCGTGGGATGCCCGGCAAAGGTCAGTTCCTTCACATCACCGCCACGAGTCCACGAGAAGTCGCCACAGGGAGTCCAATGCTGACGGTCCATGCTGGTCTCGTAACTACCTTTCAGGAAAGTACCATTGCCCGCATCCGGACGAGGCATATACTGCAACTTGTCGAGTACATTGACACTCTTCAAATCAATGGTAAGGTCGAAAGGCACAGCCGTTTCACCCCACTTGGAATGCCAGATACTAGCCTCGTCAAAGTCGAAGAGATGGCCAACACCCTGTCCGTCCTGGTTGGCACAAGTGGTCTCACCCTTGGCTCCACGAATGGCATGTTGCAAGGGATCGGCAGTTGTAGTTGCCGTGATATTCGTCCACTCGCCCACGCCATCCTTGTTGACAGCACGCACTTGCATATAGTATGTTGTCTCGGGATTCAGTCCCTCGATGGTGTACGACAACTGCTTGATGGTACTATATGTCATACCGTTGAATTCAATTTCATAATAGTCGGCATTCTCCACGGTCTCCCACTTGGGAGTAAGCGAATAGGCTCCATCAGCAACAAGTTCTGCCTTGGGAGCATTGAGGGAACCGGTCTTGTCAAGGTCGGGATTCTCTTCATTCACACTTAAACCCTCTATCTCAAAAGTAATCTTCTGAGAAGCCGTATTCACCTTGTCGATCAAAGTCACATAAAGTTGCTTCATGGTGGGGAAATAAGCGCTCTGCTCCTGCATATTCTGACAGAAGATGCTGGGATCGCCTGCCTCCGCTACCACAGCAGGTACCTTCTTGCCATCCACCTTTACCGTCACCTTACCGTATTTGCCAAGGACAGGCATTACAAGGCAGACGTTCTTTTGGCTCACAAAACCCTCGAAGTTACCCTTGCTGGGATGGATGGTCACAAAGAATTTACCCTTTGCGTTCAGTTCGCTTTCGATGAGGGTCGTGGTGAAGGCACCATTCAGATAAGCATCCGTCTTGCCATCGTCATCGTAAAGGGTGAAAGCCGTCTTCTCGCCAGGAACAACGAGAACTTTCAACAAATCGTTCTTGGCCTGAATGGGCGTATTGTGAGCCTCGGTTATGGGTATAACGGCACCCAGTCTGACAAAGACGGGCAACTTCCACAACGGAGCGTTAAAATCATTGATGACGCGACCACCCTCATACACCTTGCCATCGTACGCATCCATCCAGTACCCCTCGGGCAGATAGATTCCGTCACGCACGTCATTGCCATCCTTGTCTGCACGCGTCTCCTTGTAAATGGGCGCCACAAGTATGCTGGGGCCATACAGGAACTGGTATCGCGTAGACTCACCCATGAGGTAATCGCTCTCGCTTTCAGCCTCCAGAAACATGGCACGCATCATGGGCATTCCATCCACCGCCTCGCGTGCAATGCTATAGGTATAGGGCATCAACATACTTTTCAGTTTCAAATAGTTACGATTGATGCTCGTAGCAGGTTCGCCCAGTGCTTGTGGGTATTTGGGATTGCGTCCCCATCCGTCCATATTGAGTTGCATGGGCGTAAAGGTCTTCCACTGGAAGTCGCGGATGTTGACCGGCATATTCTTACCACCAAAGATGCCATCCATATCACTGGTCACATTGGGCTGGCCCGAAAGTCCGCAACCAATGTAGGTGGGGATGTGGAAACGGATATACTCCCACTCGCCACCCGTCTGGTCGCCCGTCCAGATACCTGCATAGCGCTGAGTGCCTGCCCATCCGTCCAACGAGATGATGAAGGGACGGGCATTGCCACCATAGTAAGGCATGATCTGTGCCACATCGGCCACACCATTCAGTCCGAACGAATAACCTGCACCAACCCATGCCACATCAGTCTTCAGCACGCGTACACCAGCATCGCGCACCTCCTTGACAATGTCGCGTTGTAACAATGCCTCCACACCTTCCTTGGGGTGAAGGTCGCTCTGTGTCCACAGTCCTATCTCAACGCCCTTGCTTCGTGCATAGTCGCCAAACTCTTTCAGGTTCTGCACATTGCCGTCCAGCGTCTCGGTCTGGCCATAACCTGTGCCATAGCCATCATTGGGAAGGAACCATCCCAAAGGCATATCGTTGTCGAGGTATCGGTCGATTGCAGCACGAGCAGAGAACTGGTAGTTGTTCTTCTCTCCGTTCAGACTCTCCTTGATGCCTCCGTTGTCCTTCTGGTTCTCATTGTAGCGCTTTCCGTCCTCGTATGCCATAAAGCCACCTTCGTTGGCTTCTGTCCAGTAGTCGCGGTTATAGGCATTCAAATGTCCCTCGTAGAAACCGAACTTGGGCAAGAGGACCGGATTACCGGTAAGTTGGTAATAATCGCTGAGCAAGCCCACCGGTGACTCATCGAACATGAAAAAGTAGTCAAGATAGTCCGTTTCATGCATCAGCATTACCTTGTCTTTGTCGGTGGCACAGAAATCATACTTGCCTGGTGCAAAGGTATAACCCATCACACCATATCCGGCAGAACTCCAGTAATAGGGAGCCGGACTGGCCACACCGCCATCTACCCAATTGTTGGTGTTCTCAATGGCAATGACTTTACCTTGGTGACTGAAACGTCCGTTCTGGCAACCGCCCCCGTAGTAGTAGTCAAAAGTACTGCCACTCAAGGTCAGCACCGTCTTTCCCTTCTGGAAATCGGCGGGACAGATCTGGAGCATCCTGTGATCAGACCTCTTGTCCTGCTTCACACCATGAGTATGGCTTTTTGTCGTATGTCCCACCTTATGCAACACGCTGATTTTTCCATTTTCATCAACGGTGAGGTTGATGGCAGGCGTCTGCACCTTGTTGCCCATTACCGAGACATAGGCGGGACGGCGTGGATTATTCACTAAGATCTGTGCAGGAGGGATGGCAGACGGGTCGCGCAGTTCCCCACCCTTGGGATCTTGAAAGAGACGAAATATATTGTCGCTATAAAAGTCGATGTACATCAATTGACCACTTGTCAATTTCACCTGTGCCGTATGCTTGTTGAGCATAGTGATGGATTGTGCTGACAGATGCGAAGCACTCGCCAAAAACATCAAAAAAAAGGAAATCTTCTTCATTAGCAAGAACAATTACGTTTGAAAAAGTCGGGTATTTGGTGGCAAAGATACAAAAAATCGTTAATAGTTTACCTAATTAATAATAAATTTGTATCTTTGCACGCATTAAAAATTCAATAAGAATATGAAGAACAAAATAATCATTGGCATTGTAACCGTTGTGATTTTAGGCCTCATCGGCGTAGTAGTATGGCTAATGAAGGCCCACAACGAAGATATGAAAGACAAAGAACAACTTGAGCAACTCAAGGACCTGGCAGAAATGGAAAAGGCAGAGATGGAGAACGAATACCAGAACTTTGCCATGCAATACCAAGAGATGAAGATGCAGATCAACAACGACTCATTGGTTGCACAGCTCGAGGCAGAACAGAAGAAGACCGAGGCAGCCTTGGCAGAATTACAACGCACAAAAGCAAGCGATGCAAAGGAAATTATGCGCTTGAAGGAGGAGTTGAAGACCTTGCGTGCCATCCTGCAGGACTTTGTTCACCAAGTTGACTCATTACAGCGCCTCAACGAGCAACTCAACAACGAAAACCAAAACCTTCGTGCCACCAACGAGCAACAGCAGATGCACATCTCTAATCTGAGCAACGAGCGTGCTGCCCTGACAGAAAAGGTAACCATTGCCGCACAGCTCGATGCTACCGGCATCCATGCACAAGGTAACAACAAGAAGGGTAAGGCAACCGAGAAGATCAAGGACGTGAAGAAGTTTGTCGTATCTTTCAACATCAGCCGCAACGTCACCGCGCAAGCCGGAAACCGTAGCATCTATGTCCGCATCACCACCCCCTTGGGTGACGTTCTGACACGTGGAGGCACCTTCAACTACGAAAACCGCAGTCTGGAGTATTCTATGCGTAAGGACATCGAATACACTGGCGAAGAGACCAGCGTTACCGTATATTGGGATGTAGCAGAAACCCTCTCAAGCGGAACCTATCGTGCCGACATCTTTGCCGATGGCAACAACATCGGACACACCACATTCTCGTTTAAGTAATGACCATGGAACAAGTATTCAGTTATATTATTGCTCTCGGAGCTGCGGTGATGATGCCCGTCATCTTTACCATTCTGGGCGTGTGCATCAAGATTCCTTTTGGAAAAGCATTGAAGGGCGGTCTTTATGTTGGCGTAGGTTTTGTCGGACTCGGTGTCATCACCAGTCTGCTCACATCAGCCTTGGGTCCCGCCTTGCAGGATGTAGTACGCATATACGGTCTTGAACTGCAAGTATTTGACATGGGATGGCCCGCTGCCGCCTCTGTTGCCTACAACACGCTCGTGGGTTCGTTCATCATCCCTGTCTGCCTGGGCGTTAACCTTGTACTGTTGTTCTTGGGATGTACCCGTACCATTAACATCGACTTGTGGAACTACTGGCACTTTGCCTTCATCGGTGCAGTCATCTACTTCATGACCGACAGCGTGGCATGGGGCTTCTTTGGTGCTATCATTTGCTACATCATCACATTGGTGCTGGCCGACCTGACAGCCAAGCGCTTCCAGAAGTTCTACTCCAACGTCGACGGTATCAGCATCCCCCAACCCTTCTGCCAGGGTTTCATGCCCTTTGCCTTGGTCATCAACAAGGCATTGGATTATGTTCCCGGCATCAACAAGATCAACATCGACTCAGAGGGCATGAAGAAGAAGTTCGGCATCTTTGGCGAACCGCTCGTTCTGGGTGTCATCATCGGCATCATCATCGGTTGTCTGGCCTGCGAGAGTTGGCAGGAGGTTGTTGACAAGATTCCCGCCACTCTGACCTTAGGCATTAAGATGGGCGCCGTAATGGAACTCATCCCCCGCATCACGGGTCTCTTTATTGAGGGTTTGAAACCCATCAGCGAGGCTACACGAGAACTCATTGCCAAGAAGTTCGGTAGCAAGAAGGAACTCTATATCGGCATGTCGCCTGCCCTTGTCATCGGTCATCCCACCACATTGGTAGTGAGTCTGTTGCTCATTCCCGTCACCCTGGTTTTGGCAGTAGCGCTTCCAGGCAACCAATTCCTGCCCCTGGCATCATTGGCAGGTATGTTCTACGTCTTCGTAATGGTATTGCCCTACACCAACGGCAACGTACTGCGCTCGTTCATCGTAGGTCTTGTTGTCGTTGCCATCGGTCTTTACTTTGTCACCCTGATGGCTGGCGATTTCACCATGGCGGCACACTCAGTAGCAGTGGCCCACCCCGAGGACGCTTCCGTTGCCGTGCCCGAAGGTTTCCAGGCCGGAGCACTCGACTTTGCATCGTCTCCCCTTTCCACCCTGATATATAGCGCCATGAAGCATCTCAAATATGTTGGCGCTGGTCTTTTGGTTGTACTCACCATGGGTATGGTCATCTGGAACAAGGTGCAGATCAAGAAAGCAGAGAGCAAATAGCATTCGATAGCAAACGTAATAAGGAAACATATAAAACATTTCGAAAATGTATAAGACTATGAATAAGAAACAACTAACCATCGCGCTTCTCGCGTCACTTTTCACTGCAAATATGGCGAACGCCCAGGAGGCAGACCGCTTTGTAGGCAGCCAGCACGTTAAGTTCCAGACTGCCTGCCACCCCGAGGACGTAAAGGGATACGATACCAAGACACTCCGTGAACGCTTCGTGATGGAGAAGGTGATGGAGGCCGATTCTATCCTCTTGACATACAGTCACTACGACCGTTTCATCTTTGGTGGTGCAGTACCCGTGAACAAGACCCTGAAACTGGAGAACTTCTGGGAATTGGGTCTCGACGTAGACAACACCATCAAGGAGAAGTACTTCATGTACAACCGCGAGTTGGGCGTTGTCAACTGTGGTCAGGGCGATGGATACGTCATCGTGGACGGCAAGGAATATGCCCTCTCCCCCAAGGAGGCACTCTATATTGGTCGCGGTCACATGAAGGACAACAAGGGCGTTTGGACAGACGTGAACAAGTCCATCGAGTTCCGTAGCAAGGATGCCAGCAATCCCGCCAAGTTCTACCTCAACTCTGCCACAGCGCATACCCACTACAAGACACAGTGGATTACGCTCGACGGTCGCAAGGGCAGTCTGAAGGCTGCCGTATGGGGTCCCGTGGGCACTACCGAGGAGGCCAACAACCGTACCGTTTACAAACTCATCGTCAACGACGTACTGACCGAAGGTCCTTGCCAGTTGCAGTTGGGTCTCACCCAACTCAATCCCGGTGCAGTATGGAACACCATGCCCCCTCACACCCATGGCCGTCGTGTTGAGGCATACTATTACTTCAACCTCCCCGCTGACCAGACCATCTCTCATGTAATGGGACAGCCTCAGGAGAGTCGCAACGTATGGTTGCACAACGAACAGGCCATCATGTCGCCCGAGTGGTCCATCCACGCTGCCGCAGGCACCTACTACTATACCTTCATCTGGGGTATGGCCGGAGAGAACCTGTACTACAACGACAAGGATAATATCCCCGTGATTGATATTAGATAATTTAACATGGGACACGGAAAATTAAAGAAATTCGCCGAGATGGCAAGTAATCCACTTGTTGTGGAGGTTCCCTTCTGCAAGATGCAGAAAGCCGAAGAAGGCAACGGGATGGAACCCGTTGTAGACTTCGAACTGAAAGGCAAATGGCATGCAGACTTCTTCCACAACGATAATCCTATCGTGTTGGAGTTGGGATGCGGACGTGGCGAATATACAGTAGGACTGGGACGCATGTACCCCGACAAGAACTTCATCGGCGTAGACATCAAGGGCGCACGTATGTGGACCGGTGCCAAGGACGCATTGGAGAGCGACATGAAGAATGTAGGATTCCTGCGTACCAACATCGAGTTTATCCATCAGTTTTTTGCCCCCGGCGAAGTAAGCGAGATATGGCTGACCTTCTCCGACCCACAGATGAAGAAGGCTACCAAGCGACTCTCCTCTACCTACTTCCTGCAACGCTACCGCAAGTTCATGCAAGAAGGAGGCATCGTGCATCTCAAGACCGACAGCAACTTCCTCTTCACCTATACCGAAGAGATGCTGAAGGCGAACAACATACCGGCAGAGGTTTGTACCCGTAGTTTGTACACCCCCACTCCCGAGGAGGAAACCACATCAGAGGAGAACAAGAAGGCACTTGCCGAAGCACGTTCCTTCCAAACCTACTACGAATCGATGTGGCGTGCCCGTGGCATCGACATCAAGTACCTGCGCTTCCACCTCCCCCTCGAAGGCGAACTCGTAGAACCTGACGTAGAGATTCCCCTCGACGAGTACCGCAGTTATAACCGAGACAAGCGTTCAAGTCTGGAAACCAGCAAGTAATAAAAAGAAACAAATATAGATCCTAACTACACAAGAGGTCGTGCCAAAAGTTTGGCACTACCTCTTGTGTAGTTATTGTTGATTAGTTTAGTTTCCAGAAATTCGTGTCAATTTGCGTCTAAACTTCTCACAGCACTTACGCCAGCAAGATGGCGAGGATAACCGTCCAATGAGCCATGGCACCCAAGAGGACGAAGATATGCCAGATACAATGGTAGTTGTTGCGGTCGTCGTGCGCAAAGAAATAGGTTCCGACCGTATAAAAGAGCCCCTCGACAAGAAGGAAGGAGAGACTCAGCGCAGAGAGGCGGGCAAAGACCTGAGGCACGATGAAGAGGATGCTCCACCCCATTACCAGATAGATGGCCAGCGAGAGTTTCGGGTACTTGTCCAAAGCATAGATCTTGTAGAAGGTACCCGCAATCACCATCAGCCACTGTATGCCGAAGATGAGCCAGCCCAACCATCCGCCAATGACTCCAATGCAGATGGGACTGTACGAGCAGGCTATCATGATGTAGATGCTGATGTGGTCGAACTTGCGAAGTGCACGTTTGGCATTGCCAACGGGCATCATGTGATACAACGTACTGGCCAGGAACATGATGAACATGCCCGAGATATAAAACAAGACGCCCATTCCCATAGCCCAGCCTTGTTCGATGGCAGGCCAAGCCATCCACATTGCTCCCAGCGCAAAGAGTACGCCGAAGAAATGGGTCAATGTGTTTCCTACTTCTCCTTTTGGTATAAACATTTGTTTTGTTGCTTTATCCTTGAAATAAATCTTTTTGCAAAGGTACAAGAAATTATTGAAGAAAAGCGGAAATAAGAGACTTTTCCCGATTTTTCGAACAACATGTGCTACATCTTTGCCATCTGATGCGGAATAAAGCAAGCAAAAAGAGGGGCGACTCTGGCATGAGTCGCCCCTACTGTCGTATAGAAAGTCAAACGCGAAATCTATTAATACGCACTCTCGTGCACACCCTTCACGGCACGTCCGCTGGGGTCGTTCATCTTCTTCCAAGCCTCATCCCACTCAAGGGCAATGGCGGTAGAACAAGCCACGCTGGCCTCGTGAGGCACGCTACGGGCTGCTGACTCGCTGGGGAAATGCTCCTCAAAGATGCTACGGTAGTAGTACTCCTCCTTGTTCATGGGAGTATTGATGGGGAAACGCTCTGCGGCATGAGCCATCATCTCGTCGGTAACGGCCTCGCTGGTAATCTGCTTCAGGGTGTCAATCCACGAATAACCCACGCCATCGCTGAACTGCTCCTTCTGGCGCCATGCTACCGACTCAGGCAACATATCGGCAAATGCCTCGCGCACAATCTTCTTCTCCATCACGCTACCAGGACACATCTTTGCCTCGGGGTTAAGGCGCATGGCCACGTCGAGGAACTCCTTGTCGAGGAAGGGTACACGTCCCTCAACACCCCACGCTGCCAATGACTTGTTGGCACGCAGACAGTCATACTGATAAAGTTTGGAAAGCTTGCGGACAGTCTCCTTGTGGAACTCCTCTGCCGATGGTGCCTTGTGGAAATACAGGTATCCGCCGAACACCTCATCGGCACCCTCACCCGAAAGCACCATCTTGATGCCCATAGACTTGATGACACGGGCAAGGAGGTACATGGGAGTTGAGGCACGGACAGTAGTCACGTCATAAGTCTCGATGAAATAAATGACATCGCGGATGGCATCCAGACCTTCCTGGATGGTATAGTTGATTTCGTGATGCACGGTACCGATGAAATCGGCTACCTCCTTGGCCTTTGCCAAGTCGGGAGCACCCTTCAGGCCTACAGCAAAGGAGTGCAGGCGAGGCCACCATGCGGCGCTCTGGTCGTTGGTCTCGACACGGCGCTGGGAATACTTCATGGCAATGGCACTGGTAACAGAACTGTCCAGACCGCCCGAGAGCAGTACGCCATAAGGCACGTCGCACATCAACTGACGCTTCACAGCATCCTCAAGGGCAACCTTGACATCGTCGGAAGAAGCCGTGTTGTTGCGAACTGCTTCATAGTCCTCCCAATCGCGTACATAGTATTTCTTCAACTTATGTTCCAAATCCAAGGGTTCGCCAGCCTTGCCGTGATAGTAGCAACCAGGCATAAATGGCTGATACTCGTCGCAGAAGCCCTCAAGAGCCTTCAATTCACTTGCCACATAGAGTTTGCCATCCTTATCAGAACCGATATACAAGGGAATGACACCAATAGGGTCGCGAGCAATGAGGTACTCGTCCTTCTCCTCGTCATAGAGGGCGAAAGCGAAGATGCCGTTGAGGTCCTCGAGGAAGTCGATTCCCTTCTCCTGATACAATGCAAGGATGACCTCACAGTCCGAACCCGTCTTGAAGGCATACTTGCCAGCATACTCCGCACGGATAGACTGATGATTATAGATCTCACCATTAACGGCCAAAATGTGCTTGCCGTTGGGAGAAATCAATGGCTGACCACCACTCAAGGGGTCGACAATAGACAAACGCTCGTGTGCGAGGATAGCGGAACGACCACAATATACGCCACTCCAGTCAGGACCTCTATGTCTCAGCTTCTGGGACATTTTCAGAGCCTTGGTCCTCAATTCTTTTGATTGATCTTTGATGTTAAAGATGCCTACAATGCTACACATAACTTTTATTTTTTTGATTGTTTCAGTATCATTTTGCTTTGATTTCGATGCAAAGTTACGACATTTTGCCACAATAACAAAGAAAATGTGAAACTTTTTATAATTTTTCTTAGTTTTTTATTGCAGAATGATATTATTTTAGTACCTTTGCAGTACAAAAAGAAAGCGAAATAGCAAAATCGCTTACTAAGTGACTAAATATTAAATAAGGTATAATAAGTATATTAAATTATCAAAACGAAATGTAATTTACGAAAGCAATAGCAAAACGTAAGTACACAACAATCCATCATAACCAACATAGAGAGAAAATAATAAGTAATAGAGATAAAGAAAAAGAGTATTAACTAAAAGGTAAAAGTTATGTTAAAGGTAAAGAAGATTTGGGTAGCCGCAGCAATGTTTGCAACAGCACTACCCCTCGCAGCACAGGATGAGGTAGAAGCATCTCTTGGAACAGATGTAGTAACCACTTATGTATGGCGTGGACAGCAGAATGCTGGCGTTAGCTTTCAACCCTCAGCATCTCTTTCTTGGAAGGGTTTAAGCCTGGGAGCCTGGGGATCGGTTGCAGTAGCACCTCAGGGACGCTTCACCGGCACACAGGAGGAACTCGACCTCACACTCGCTTACAGCACCAAGGGACTTACCCTCGGCATTACAGACTACTATCTGTTTGAAAACGGAGCACCTTTCTTTAAATATGGAGACTTGGGAGAAACCGCCCACACCTTCGAGGCAAACATCGGCTACGACTTCGGTTTCCTTTCAGTAAACTGGTACACCAACTTTGCCGGCAATGACGGAACCAACAAGGACGGCAAGCGCGCTTACAGTAGTTACCTACAGTTGGACGCTCCCTTCAAGTTGGGCAAGATGGATTGGACAGCCACCTTGGGTGCAGTTCCCTACTATACCGATTTCTATGCTGCCGACAAGAGCAGTGGTTTCCACATCAACCAGGTTGCACTTCGTGCCGAGTACCCCATCGAGTGTGGCAAGTCATTCCAGATTCCCGTATTTGGCCAGTTAGTTGCCAACCCCAGCAGTCAGGGCATGTATTTCCTCCTGGGCTTCAGCATCAAGGCATTGTAATCCGGCACAAATCAAGATCAATAGTTTAAGAATCATCCATTAAATGGTGTAGATTATGAAAAGAATAGAAGCAATCATCCGCAAAACAAAGTTTGAGGAAGTAAAGGAAGCACTATTGGAGAGTGCAGATATCGACTGGTTCGAGTATCATGATGTTCACGGAATCGGTCAGTCACGCCAGGAGCGCATCTATCGTGGTGTATGCTACAGTACCGACGTTATTGAACGCGTAGCCATCACCATTGTTTGTCGTGATGTCATCGTAGAGAATGCAGTGGCAACCATCTTGAAGGTGGCTTATACCGGCGAGATTGGCGACGGTCGTATCTTCGTCAGCGAAATGATTGACTGTTACAGCATCCGTACTGGCGACCACGGCGACACCGTATTGAGAGACAAGAAGTAAGGATTATTTTACAGGTTTAAAGATTAGGCATTATGATTACTTTTTTAGATATTGCTGCTCCCGTTGAGGAAGCGAAGGATTATGTGAACGGTTTGGACACCCTATGGGTATTGTTGGGCGCCATGTTGGTATTCTGGATGCAGCCTGGCTTTGCACTCGTTGAGGCAGGCATGACCCGTGCCAAGAATACCGCCAACATCCTGATGAAGAACTTCTGCGACTTCATGGCCGGTAGCATTCTCTACTGGATCCTCGGTTTCAGTTTGATGTACGGTGCAGGCAACGCATTCTTCGGCTGGGAAGGTTTCTTCTACATCGGCGAAGACAGCAACGTGCCCGCTGAGTGTACATTCATCTTCCAGACTGTATTCTGCGCAACTGCAGCCACCATCGTAAGTGGTGCTATGGCAGAGCGCACCAAGTTCTCCATGTACTTGGTATACAGTATTCTCATTAGTGCATTCATTTATCCCATCGAAGGTCACTGGAGTTGGGGTGGCGGTTGGTTGAGCGAACTTGGCTTCCACGACTTCGCTGGTTCTACCGTGGTTCACCTTTGTGGTGGTGCATTGGCATTGGCTGGTGCCATCGTACTCGGTCCTCGTGTCGGCAAGTACGACAAGGAAGGCAAGAGCCGTGCTATTCCCGGTCATTCATTGGTACTCTGCGCATTGGGCGTGTTCTGCCTCTGGGTGGGATGGTTTGGCTTCAACCCCTGCTCTACCGTAGCCGCTACCGGTTATGACAACGCAGTAAGCATGTCACACGTATTCGTCACCACCAACATGGCAGCAGCCGTGGGCGGAATGGCAGCATTGGCATACACATGGATCGTAGATGGCAAGCCTTCACTCTCAATGGTGTGCAACGGCGTCTTGGCAGGTCTCGTAGGTATCACCGCTGGTTGCGACTGCGTAGACATCTGGGCAAGTTTCGTAATCGGTCTTATCTGCTCTATCGCTATGTGTATCAGCGTTAACGTCTTGGATAAGGTTTGCAAGATTGACGACCCCGTTGGTGCAGTCAGCGTACATGGTGTTTGCGGTCTGCTCGGAACCATCCTTACTGCAGTTTTCTGCAACCCCGCCATCGACGGTGTTGAGACTACCATCGGCACACAGACCATTGGTGCTTTTGCAGTAGCAGGTTTCGCATTCGTCGCAGGTCTCGTCATCTTCCTCGCTATCAAGTACATCTTCGGTCTTCGTGTTGAAGAGCGTATTGAGAACGAAGGTCTTGATATCTACGAGCACGGTGAAAGTGCATACAACTAATTACTTCTACATAATCGATAATTTTTGCATAATAAACAAAACAAATCAGAAACTTTTGTTGGTTGTTTCAAAGGGGGAACTCTTGCCGTGAGGCAAGGTTCTCTTTTTGTTTTTGGGAGGGTAAGTATTGTTGTTTAATAGCCCTTCTCAAAGTCGGCATGGATGGCACCGACACACTGGGGGAGCCTTTACAAACGCAAAGTTGCACTTGCAAAGACGTTCAAGAGTCGACGCAAAGATTTTCTCCATTCCTGACTCTTAATCTCTAAAAACTCTGCGTCTTTGCATCTTTGCATTCAAACAAATCACAAATCGTTAACCGTTGTCCATTGGCTGTTGTCCGTTGTCCGTAACTCAAAAACACGCCAAAAACTTTGGAAATAAGAGAATAATAGATTAACTTTGCACCTAATAATATTAAAAAAAGAATAATGGAATTGTATCCTAAACTCATAATGGATGCCTTGGCTACGGTTCGTTACCCTGGCACAGGCAAGAATATCGTTGAAATGCAGATGGTGGAGGACGACCTTCGCATCAGCGGACTGCACGTCTCTTTCACCCTCATCTTCGACAAGCCCACCGACCCTTTCATCAAGTCTATCATCAAGGCCAGCGAGGCTGCCATCCATGCCTTCGCATGCAAGGATGCCGAGGTAGAAATCAAGACGAAGAGTCTGCAAGCTCCCCGTCCCGAACTGCCCGACCTCTTGCCCGGCGTGAAGAATATCATTGCCGTGAGCAGTGGCAAAGGTGGTGTGGGCAAGAGTACCGTAGCTGCCAACCTTGCCGTGTCATTGGCACGTCTGGGGCATCGTGTTGGTTTGCTGGACTGCGACATCTTCGGTCCCTCCATGCCCAAGATGTTCAAGGTGGAGGATGCACGTCCTTACAGCGAGAACATTGACGGACGTGACCTCATCATGCCCATCGAGCAATATGGCGTGAAGATGCTGAGCATCGGTTTCTTCGTGAATCCCGATACTGCTACCCTTTGGCGTGGCGGTATGGCATGCAATGCCTTGAAGCAACGTATCGGCGATGCCAACTGGGGCGAACTGGACTACTTCATCCTCGACACCCCTCCCGGCACCAGCGACATTCACCTCACCCTCGTGCAGACGCTCCCCATTACCGGAGCCGTGATTGTCAGCACACCCCAGCAAGTGGCTCTGGCCGATGCACGCAAGGGTATCAACATGTACCAGAACGAGAAGGTTGACGTGCCCATCCTGGGACTGGTAGAGAACATGGCGTGGTTCACTCCCGCCCAGCATCCCGACGAGAAGTACTACCTCTTCGGCAAGGAGGGCGTGAAGCAGTTGGCAGAGGAGATGAACGTTCCCCTCTTGGGCCAGATTCCCGTGGTGCAGGATATCTGCGAGCACGGTGACAACGGCGAACCCGTCTCACTTGACCCGACAAGCATTACCGGCAATGCCTTCCTCCAACTCGCGGCCCGTGTAGTCACCCAGACAGACCGTCGCAACATGGAGAAAGCACCCACTACCATTGTGGGAATTAAATGACAACGGACACAGACAACGGGCAACGGACAATAGGCAATAGACAATAGGCAACAAACAACGGATTGCCCCTCCACCATCGGCCATTGTCCGTTGACCGTTGACAAAAAAAACTATATATCATGAAAAAACAATTCTTTTATGTAGCCTTCGCATTGGCTACTGCCCTTCATGCTCAGACACAACTGACAACATCTCAGTTGAACTATACCACGTCGTCTGGTTCAACCGTTAGCATACACGACCCCTCGGTAGTCTACAAAGACGGATCATTCACCGTTTGGGGTTCGCATCTTGGCGTTGCTACCAGCAAGGACCTGGTAAACTGGACACCCACGAGCGCCAACAACAATACCTTCCGCAAACTGGCCTCGCAAGGCGCCACGACGAGCACGCCCTGCGGATTTGCCGACGCATTTAACAAGCAACAAGTCACCAAGGTCATCAACAGCAAAGGCGTGGAAGTAGACTTTCCCAACTTCGATGCAGAAGCCTATTGCAACCGCTATGCTTCCGACCGCAACTCATGGGTAAACGGAAACATGTGGGCTCCCGACATCATCTACAACCCAGCGATGAAGAAGTGGTGCATGTACCTCAGTCTCAATGGCGACCATTGGTCAAGCATCATCATCCTGTTGACCGGTAACTCTGCAACAGGACCATTCACCTATCAGGGACCGATTGTCATGGGTGGTTTCGACGGACAGTCGCGCAATGGCGTGGCCGCTCCCAAGATCAACGAGACCGACTATGAGATTGCTACGGGCGAGAAAAGCATTGCTTCACGCTATATCCGCAAGGACAACGGAACCTACTGGCCCAACTGCATCGACCCATGCGTCTTCTATGACGAAGAGGGTGAGTTGTGGATGTCTTACGGATCGTGGAGCGGTGGTATCTTCATGCTGAAACTCGACAAGCAGACCGGTCTTCGCGACTATACCTACACCTATGCCAGCGATTTCGCTTCGGCAGGTGCCAATGGCATTAGCGACCCCTATTTCGGAAAGAAGATTGCGGGTGGTTACTACGTTAGTGGCGAGGGAAGTTACATACAGCACATCGGCAAGTACTACTACCTCTTCATGAGTTACGGTGGATTTGCTCCCGATGGCGGTTATGACATGCGCATCTTCCGTAGCGAGAAGCCCGATGGTCCTTACGTTGATGCCAATGGCAAGTTGGCCACCTTCACCAGTTACCTGCTGAACTACGGCAAGAATGCCAACGATACGCGAGGCATGAAACTGATGAGTGCCTACAACAACTGGGGCGAGATGCAGGAAGTCGGCGAGACGGCGCAGGGACACAACTCGGCTTGCGTGGACGGAGAAGGACGTGCCTATGTCGTCTACCACACCAAGTTCAACGACGGTACGGTAGGTCATCAGGTGCGCGTGCGCAAACTCTTTACCAACAAGAACGGATGGCTGGTATCTGCCCCCTTCTATCACATGGGAGAGGAGCAGAACGACGAGCAGAACCAAACGGCAACATGGACCAAGGACGAACTCTGTGGCGAATACAAACTGCTCGTTCACCCCTTCAAGCAGGACCACAACGAGATGCAGGAGGCCACAGCCATCACCGTCACCCTGACGGCAGACGGAAAAGTAACGGGCGACATGACGGGTTCCTGGACGCAAGAGGAAGGTACCAACATGATGAGCATCAAACTGGGTTCATCAACCTATAATGGTGTGTTCTGCCAGAACCAGGTCAACGGAGCAACGAAATCCGGATACAAGACAACCAGTCTCGTTACCCGTGGTTTCACCGCTATCTGCGATACGAAAGGCAATGCCAACGCGGGAGTACCGGTATGGGGCTATAAGTTGGACGACAAGAGTTCCTTGGCATACAACTACAAGACCAACACCATTGGCGTGAAGGCGGGACAGAGCATCAGCCAGAACCTCAAACTGATGTTCCCCACCGTGCACAACACCACGCTTACATGGACATCAAGCGAACCTGCCGTCATCAGCGAAACAGGCAAGTACAATCCAGCCGGACTGGCCGAGGACTTACCCGTCACCCTCACCGCACGCTTGGCGTGTGGCGACAGTTACTGGGAACAAACCTACAACATAAAGGCCAAGGCTGAAACAGATCCTACCGGCGACTACCTCTCTGGTCTTGTGGCATATTACGACTTCGACGACAAACCCACCTACAACCACTACAAGGTTGCCGGTGCAGAGGAGTATGACCGCATTACCTATGGCAAGTATGGCAATGGAACCACTCCATCGTTTGAGTGCGACTACGAACGCAATGGGCAGTTCATCCATCAGTTCTTCGGAGAAAGCAAGCAGAACAGTTACTGTCGCATGCCCAACCCGTTGTATGGTATGAAGGTAATTGATAACGGACAACAGGTAACAGACAACGGAGAGCAGTTGAGCGGATTCACCGTTTCGGCATGGGTGAAGCGAAACGATGCCAATGCATGGGATGCACTTTGGGGATTCTTCAACGCTTCTACGGCTACCAACTCGTCGTCAGCACGCCTATACCTCACGGGAAACAGTTACGTGGGTTACAACGATGCCTCAGACAATTATTTTGACCTGAATCATCCCGAAACAAAGATCATTGATAACATACCCGTTGGCGAATGGGCACTCACAACCCTTACCGTAGGTCCAGAGAATGGCATTCGCATCTACGTAAACGGTACCAACAAAGCATTCTCGAATATTGCTTCAAGTTACGAACTCACCGGCGCAACCACAACCAAGATCAAGTCGCTTCCGCTTTCTGCAATTATTCAGAAAGTATGCGAACTCAAATACTTCTTCCTGGGCAACGGTTCATTCTGGGGAAGTGCAGACGCATGCTTCGACGACGTGATGATTTACAACCGCGAACTCTCTGCCACCGACGTGCGTTGCCTCAACACCATGAGCAACCGCGTCACCGACTTCACCAAGGGTGAGAACGGTACCGGCATCGAAGGCATCACGTCCGATGAGATGATGGCCACAAGCACCAGCACACAGCACGCGGGCACCTTTGACCTCTATGGAAGAAAGGTCAACGGCAAGACAGCACGTGGCATCTATATTGTCAATGGAAAGAAGGTTGTGAAATAAGTAACCACCCGGTTACTTATTTCCAACTTTCTCAATTGCAAAGCCTATCTTCTTGAAACTTTCCTTGAGGGCATTGTAATTGCTTTTCTCCTTATCATAAACAATAGTAACCTTCTGCTCAGGCACGGAGGTTTCTATTTTTTTTACCCCCTTTACAAAGCGGATATTGTTCTTGATCTTCTTCTCACAATTCGCGCAATGCATCTGCGGAGTTGTGGTAACTCTAAGCGTATCCAAGGTAGCCTTCTTCTGGGCTGATACGGAAAGTGTAGTAATGGACATTACCATCATCATAAATATATTCTTCATCATTGCTAAACTTTGAATTATGAATTATGAATTATGAACTATGAACTATGAATTATGAACTATGAACTATGGACTATGAACTATGAACTATGAACTGTGAATTATGAACTATGAATTATGAACTATGAACTATGGACTATGAACTATGAACTATGAACTATGGACTATGAACTATGAACTATGGACTATGAACTATGGACTATGAACTATGAACTATGAACTATGGACTATGAACTATGAACTATGAATTATGAACTATGAACTAAGAACTATGAATTATGAATTATGGACTATGAACTATGAACTATGAACTATGAACTATGAACTAATCTCACATTTTCTCCAGTTTGAATCGCATACCGACATAAACCATGGCGCCATTGGTGGGTCCCCACACCTGGGTGGCATCAAAGTCTGATGTCCAAGGGGCAGAGGCACCGATAATGGGATCCTTAATGGTGTAGTTGGTCAAGTTCTCACCACCCAGATAAACAGAAAACAGACGGAACTCGCGGGTTATCTGTGCCTGCAACTGGAAATAGGCGGGATAGCGTGAGCCATCGTAGAGTTCGCCCGGTCCGTTCACACTACCGGTCACGTCAAAATGCCATAGTTCAAGAGGCGTCTTATAGCCTAATGTAAGCAAGGCCTTGTAACGTGAGGTAAGTGGGCGCATGCGCAACTGTCCGTCGTATGTCGTTTGCGAATCGGTATAACGGAAGGCACCGGTCACGACAAGTTCCTCAAGGAAGGGGTAAGTAGCATCCAACTGGGCAGTATGACAATAACTCTTGCCGGAAAGATTACCAAACACGAAAGATTTCATTCCGCCATTATATGATGGATTGACAACCATCTGATTCATGAAATCGGTATAGTAGTAATCCACGTTCACTTCAAGGTTCTTCTCTGCCACAGGAAGGTTAAGCGAAGCAGAGATACCCGTATTCCATGCCTCTTCCTGCATCAGTTTTTCGGTTGCCACGAAGGTGCGGCCACTGGCCAAGAGCGACACATTCTCGGCCAAGGCATGGGGTGTACGATACCCCTTACCAACCGAGGCGCGCAAGGTAAGATGCTCCCAAGGGGCGTATCTCACATGCAATCGCGGAGTCCAGAAAGCACCATATAGCGAGGAATAGTCCCATCGCACGCCAGGCATCACGGTCAGACTCTCGCCCAGTTTATAGGTGTACTGTGCGTACAAACCCGATGTCGTCTCATGCGGAACGCCCATAAGATTGTCGGCATCGCCAACAAGGGTGTTTGCCAGACTCAGCGTTTCACGATAAGCATCATGATTCATTGACGCGCCCACGCTAAGATTATGCTCGGGCGAGAAGTCCGTCTCGAACATAAGTTGCGCATAGGCATTCTTCTGATTAACATCGTACCTCGTATGGCCAAATGTATTGTCGGCATCATGAACAGACCCGTTCAGCATCAAGGCAACCGACGTGTTGTGCTCACGGTTGAGCGTAAAACCATTCTTCCATTGCAGTTCGTAGCGTTTTGTATTCACCTCTATGCCATAGTGGGGAATGCTCGGATTGGCGTGCTTATGACTCATGCCACTATTACGCTCATCACGCATACCCTTGAAACTGAGTTGACTGATCCATTTCGGAGACACGTAGGCCATGCGCCACATGCCATTATACTGGCGCAATTTGGGCATGTCCATAAATCCGTCGCCATTCTTGTCATGGTCGGTCTGCCTATTCTCGAAATGCAAGAGAGCGCTGGTCGACAAGCGGTCGGTCAGGTGGATGCTTCCATCCACATTCGCTTCCTGCTTCAGGTCATTGTCAAGATATGCGTTGGCACGGATGCCGTCAATGCCCTGAGGCTTGAGGTACTCCACGTTGATTTGTCCGGTAATACTCTCGTACCCATTCTTCACGCTGGAAGCCCCCTTGCTTACCTGAATGCTTTGCAACCAGGGACCCGGCACATAACCCAGCGAGTAAGGGATGCCGGCACCGCGCAGGTTAGGCATGTTCTCGGTAAGCATCTGAACGTACGTACCACTCAAGCCCAGCAGTTTAATCTGACGGGCGCCTGTAGAAGCATCACTATAAGACACATCAACAGACGGATTGGTGGTAAATGACTCACCCAGATTACAGCACGCCGCACGGATGAGTTCTCCCTGACCGATCATCTCCGTATTGGTGACACGCAACTGCGATTTGCCACCAGAACGTGCCTTAACCGTAACATCCTGTAAAGTCTTGCCAGTACGAATGCTGTCCTGCACAAGAGTGTCGTTGCTCGCCGTCACGTCAGGACAGGCAAAGCCACGCAAAGCAGACGTTGCAAGTATTGCCGTTATCAGAGGTTTCTTCATTTCCTTACCTAATTTTATTTTGATTGCAAAGTTATGCTTTTTTCTACATACTTGCAAAAGATGTTCATTTTTTTGTCAACATGACTTCTCGTCTTCTTGACTTGTTGACTTCTTGACTCCCCGACTTTTTACCTTCTGCTTTCTATGCTACAGTTGGCAGGCGCCTTCTGGTTCTCATCGATGATAGTCCCGCCTACCCTACCCTCAACCAGAATACTACCACTTGTGGGATTCTTGATGCTATGCACATCCTCCTTGATAGTGGCTTGAATCGTACTGTACTCAAAGGCGAGGTTGGCATCGTCGCCCATCGTACAGTCTTCCATGACGAGGTTCTCGCAATAGCAGAGTGGCTGTTCACCCGTGATATGGCACCGTACCAACTTGAGGTTCT
>JAZUKS010000010.1:0-37766 GCA_045643405.1 Bacteroidaceae bacterium
CTACGATGCCGAGGCCCGTATCTGTTTCGGAAGTGGCGAGATTGGATACAGCAAGAATTGAAAGAGAAAACTAAGTAAGTGATCAGAATTAGGTTTACATTAGATTGTGCTGGATTTGGATGCAGGTTTGGCAATCATTCGGCTTTTGACGCCGGTCAAAATGCAGAGTGTAGCGGGCTACATGACTTTCGCCTACGGGACGAAAGTAGAGAATGAGAGCCAAAGATGCGCCAAAGATAGTACAAGATAATACTCGAGTTACTTACATAGTCATTATAAAAATAATTTTGATCAATTACTTAAATAATTACATGTCGAACAAATACATAAAAATTAATACTATGAAAAAAATAAGATTGATGATTTGCTGTATGATGGCAATTATTTGTTGCCAGACACAAGCAAAGAGTAAGAATAAAGACGGGCAGGCACCCAAATACATATTCTATTTTATAGGCGACGGAATGGGTGTGAACCAAGTAAATGCCGCCGAGATATTCCTGGGGCAGGTAGAGGGCAAGCATGGCACATCGCCTCTCTGCTTCTCATCCTTTCCCTATTGTGCATTAGTCACTACCCATAGTGCCTCGAGTGGAGTTACCGACTCGGCTGCTGCCGGTACGGCTCTTGCCACAGGCGAAAAGACACAGAATGGCGCATTAGGTCTTGACGAAAGTCTCAACCACCCCGTCAACAGCATTGCATGGCTTGCCAAGAAAAACGGAATGGCCGTAGGTGTCACCACCACCGTCACCACCGACCACGCTACACCTGCAGCATTCTATGCACACGTCAGAAGCAGAAACAGTCAGGACACCATCCGCGTCCAGCGTGAGGCATCTGGCTACGACTTCATCTTGGGTGCTCCCGATGACGGTAGCCTCCCCTACCGCATCGACCGCAAAGCCGGCGAACTCTCACAAGCCGCTATCGTGAAGATGGCCATCGATAGTTTGGAACGTGTCAATCCCGACGGCTTCTTCTTGATGTCGGAAGGCGGTATGATTGACTACGCCTGCCATAGCAACGACGCAGGTGCCATGATCGGTGAGATGCTTGACTTTGACGATGCCATCAAGGTAGCATACGAGTTCTACAAGAAACATCCCGACGAGACGCTCATCGTCATTACTGCCGACCACGAGACCGGTGGTCTTGTCCTTACACGAGGCAAGTACGAGATCCACCTCGACCGCTTGCAATACCAGAAGATGACCATCAAGCGTTTGGGACAAGAGATGAATAACTTGAAGAAACAACACGGCGAGAACTTCGGTTGGCCCATCGTAAGTGAACTTCTGAAGGCCAACTTCGGATTGGGCGGTCCCTTACATGTCTCTGAGCGACAACTCTCACGTCTTCAGACTGCCTTCAAGAACACCGAGAGTGGTATTGGCAAGGGCGAGAAGACGCTCTATCAGGAAGATAGTGAATTCTGTGTCTGCGTACGTACCGTGATGGCAGAGATTGCCATGGTCAACTTTGCACACACTTGCCATTCGGCCGGTTACGTTCCTTGCTTTGCCGTGGGTGTAGGAGCAGAGCAGTTCCAGGGACGTATCGACAACACCGACATTCCCAAGAAGATCACCAAGATTGCCGGTTGGAAATAGATCACGCCTTCCACAGGCTCTTTCGGCATTTTGAAGAGAAAATTTTATGCTTTCCCTACATAATAATACAGTAGGGAGTGCATAGAATCCATCTGACAACAATTGAAACAAGAAAACTAAATATCAACACTATGATAAACAAACTGATTGATTTCTTACAGGAATCTCCCGTCAACTTCCTTGCCGTGCAGGCTACTGCCAAGCGTCTTGAAGAAGCCGGCTACCAACGCCTGGATGCAACATCTGCTATCAGCGACATCAAACCCGGTAGCAAACTATATGTCACAAAGAACGATTCGAGCATCTACGCCTTTCATATCGGAAGCAAACCCATGAGTGAGGTTGGTTTCCGTATGATTTGTGCCCATTGCGACTCCCCCACTTTCCGTATCAAACCCAATGCAGAAATAGTATGCGGAGGAGGTATAGTGAAACTGAACACCGAGGTGTATGGTGGTCCCATCCTTAGTACTTGGTTCGACCGTCCTTTGAGTTTAGCGGGTCGTGTCATCGTGCGCGGAAAGGATGCCCTGCATCCCGAAACCAGATTATTGCACATCAAGCGCCCACTTCTTGTCATTTCCAACCTTGCCATCCATTTCAACCGTCAAGTAAACGACGGTGTGAAACTGAGTAAGCAGAAAGACATGCTCCCCTTGCTGGGAATTATCACCAATCATTTAGAGCAAGGCAATCTGCTCATCAACGTCATCACTTCTGAACTGGGCATCAACGCATCCGACATTCTGGATTTCGATCTCTATCTATACGACTTCACACCTGCCATGACGGTGGGTGTGCATAACGAGTTCATTTCTGCCGGTCGTCTGGACGACCTTTCCATGGTACATGCAGGTTTGGAGGCATTGCTGGCAAGCTACCCCCAGAACACTACAGGAGAGGATAATGCAACAGACATACCCACCACAACAAGCGTCCTCGCCATCTTTGACAACGAAGAGACGGGCAGTCATACCAAGCAGGGTGCCGGAAGTCCCTTCCTCAGCAACATCATACTGCGCGTCATCCTGGCACAGGGAGGAACGATGGACGACTACTACCGTGCCGTGGAGCAGGCCTTCATGGTCTCGGCAGACAACGCTCATGCTTGGCATCCCAACTACAGCGAGAAATACGACCCCACCAATCATCCCGTATTGGGAGGCGGTCCCGTCATCAAGTTCAATGCCGCCCAGAAGTATGCCAGCGATGCCGTGTCTGCAGCCGTCTTTGCAGAGATTTGCCGAGAAGCAGGCGTACCTTGCCAACGCTTTGTCAACCACAGCGACGTTGCCGGAGGTAGCACCCTTGGCAACATCCTTGCGTCTTCACTACCCGTACGTGGCGTAGACATGGGCAATCCCATCTTAGGCATGCACAGCGTTCGCGAGACGGGTAGCGTTGCCGACCACGAATACTGCATCAAAGCTTTCACCAAGTTCTTCCAAAATTAGTAGACAAATGACTTGCAAATCCCTCCTTACCGCCCTCATACTAACCTGTTCCTTCGGTTCTGCTTTTGCTCAAGGAAAACATTTCGCTATGGGTACACCTACCCGTCCCGATGGTCAGAGCATATTCGTTGACAGCCGAAGTGTTATCATCAATGGCAAACCAGTCATCCCCGTTATGGGTGAGGTTCACTATGCTCGCGTCCCCGAACAAGATTGGAAGCGCGAGATTCTGAAGATGAAGGCAGGAGGAGTCACGATTCTTGCCACATACGTATTCTGGATTCACCACGAAGACGAGGTGGAAGGTCAGTGGGACTGGAGCGGTAACCGCAACCTACGACGCTTTATCGAAACATGCCAAGAGGTCGGTATGCCGGTAGTGCTACGCATCGGTCCCTTCTGTCACGGAGAAGTGTATCAAGGTGGATTCCCTTGTTGGTTGGTGAGGAAGAGTGCTTCCATTTCATCTTCTAAAGAGGGTAATAACCAGTCCGGAAACTATACTTCAACAGATTACAAACTACGTTCTCTGGGACGTGGATTCATCGATGCCACCGCCAAGTTCTACAACCAAATCGGTGCTCAGGTCAATGGTTTGATGTGGAAAGACGGCGGTCCCATCATCGGTATACAAATTGAAAATGAATGCCGTGGTCCTTGGGCATACTTCACCAAACTGCTCGAACTTGCCAAGAAGGCCGATCTCGATGCGCCCATATACACTCGTACGGGTTGGCCTGCGATGAACGGCAAAGCAGAGTTTGGCAAGATACTTCCCCTCTATGGTGATTACGGAGACGGATTCTGGGATCGCAAGCTCACCGACATGCCAGGCGAGTATCCCCAAGCCTTCATTATGAAGGAGAACAAGGTGGCAGCCACCATCGCCACAGAAACTTTCAGTAAGGAGGATATGCAGGAAGTCAGCACCGACCAAAACTCTCAACCATCAACAGACTCTCAACAGTCTCTCAACTCTAAGCCATCAACTCTAAACTCTCTTCAATACCCCTACCTCACCTGTGAACTGGGCGGTGGCATGATGCCCAGTTACCACCGTCGCATCAACATGAGCGGTCGTGAGGCGGCACCGCTTTGCATCTGCAAACTGGGTAGTGGAAGCAATCTTCCAGGCTACTACATGTATCATGGTGGCACCAATCCATGGAGTCCCAACCATACCATGGCCGAGACGCAATCCAGTACGGTGACCAACTACAACGACATGCCCATTATGTCGTACGACTTCCAGACCATTCTGGGTGAAATGGGACAACCCGACGGCATCTCATGGCACGAGACAAGATGGGTGCATCAGTTCCTTGCCGACTGGGGAAGCGAACTGAGTCAGATGGATGTAGATTCGTTGAGCGAGCACTATGCCCGTCGCGGTCAGTTCGTATTCCGCAACGATTACGTGCGCATCCTCAACGAGGATGGACATGCCAGCATCACGCCCCAAGATATGCAATGGGAGGGACTCAGCATTACCTCCAACGACATTCAGCCTTTTGCCAAAGCAGATGGAGGTTTGTATTTCATTGCCCTTCCCCACGCCAAGAAACCCAGTATGATGGTCAACGGGAAACGCTATTCCCTGAAACTCGACAAAGCGCAGAGTATTCAAGGCAAGATGATAACCATACTCTCTGCAAATAGAGCAAAGCAGACCTATGTTGTCAATGGAAAAACGCATTATAGCGAAGGACTGCTCTATGCCGACGGAAACAACATCATTGAGGAGGTATGGAAGACCATTGAAACCATCTCTTTGCCATTCCGGGACACACCCACCATTTTCATCAAACATATAGAGCAGACAAAGAAAGAAGGAGCGCTCCGCGATATACCGATGGGCAGTCAGAAGGTTGCATCCCAACCTACCGATACAGACTTTGCCGATGCTGCAGTTTGGAGCATCGACGTTTCCGTACCCGCACACTCCCCCAATCTTCAATCATCAACCATCGATCCTCAATCATCAATCTTCAACCATCAATCATCAACCATCAATCATCAATCCTCAATCTTCAACCATCAATCATCAGCCAACAATCAACCCGAATACTTCCTTTCCATCTCTTATCGTGGCGACTGTGCCCGCGTTTATGCTGACGGAAAACTTGTCGAGGACAACTTCTGGAATGGGAAATCCATGTTGGTCCGACTCAGCGACCTGGTCGGAAAGCATGTTGAACTGAAGGTGCTTCCTCTACGCAAGGATGCTCCCATATACCTGCAAGAAAAGCAAAAAGCCGTCCTCGAAAATGCCGAGGGCGACTATATGCTCTGTCTGGATAGTATTAGCGTGGTGGGAAGGATGTAAACCTTTCCCACCCTTTCTTTTTTTATATCTCCTTTGTGTTCCATGCCTCTGCACTGGCATAGAGAAGCGGAGCCTCGTTGGGTGGAAGGTTGGATACAAGAACACGAGTGTGCCACTTCATCTGCGCAAACAAATTGTCATTCAATGACTCAAGAATAGCACGTTGCATAAACTTGCCACACATTGTTCCCACCTCACCGCTCAGGATGAATGCCTCAGGATTGATAAACGAAGCAACAGGAACGAGTGCCTTACCCAACAACTCGCCTGTATAACGAAGGCACTCTAACGCCAACGCATCACCCTGCTCTGCCGCTGCCACAATCTTATCAACAGTCATCTCGGCAGGAATGACGTCACGCAATGGAGTAATCACCTCGGGATGCTTCTTCATCAAGTCGAAAGCATTGGCAACAATACCACGACGACTCACATAACTTTCCAAGCAACCCACCTTTCCACAACCACACGAACGGCCACCAGGGAAAATGGTTACATGGCCAATCTCGCCAACTCTACCATTATAACCGCGAACAGCACGGTTATTGACAAAGATGCCGGCTCCCAAACCGACATTCATATTCACCACAACAAAGTTCTGCAAGCCGTGAGCGGCACCATAGGCCATCTCGCCCATAGCCGAAGCCGTAGCGTCATTCAACAACGAAACAGCAATGCCCAGACTGCCCTGGAACATCTTGGCCAGCGATATCTTACCACTCCAAAGCAGATTGGCAGGACTCTCAATGCAACCATTGATATTGTTTCCGCTACAAGCACATATACCCATAGCCTTGATTCTTTCCATACCACCGCATTGCTCAATCATAGGCATCAACTTGCCACATACATCAAAAACAAACGAGGTAGGTTCAGGATAATCCATCATAGGCAAACTGTCCGAGCAAATAATATTGCCACGAGCATCCACAATACCAAAAAGTGAACGATGCTCCATCACACAAAGACCTATAACATAAGGCTTCATGTTGGTCAGTAATTCTATATCTCTTGAGTGGTCTTCTAATTTATTCATAGTTGTCGTTCAATTTGAACTGTTCAAGATAGCGGCAATCGCCTTTTATTTTCTGCAAATATAATACATTCTTATAATTTAATGGTCTCTTTTTTTCAGATTTCTCAATAAAAAGCAAAAAAAAACTTGCAATGAAACCATTTTCTTCAAAATTTCGTAACTTTGTACTCGATTTCAAAACGTAAAGCATGAAACTAACAGTTATCGGCGCCGGAAACATGGGAGGCGCGCTCATCCACGGATGGGCAAAAAGCAAGCAGATTGAGCAAATCACCATTTCAGATAAAAACGAGGCACTTTTGGCTGACTTCAAGCAAAAGTACCCCGAACTGCAAACAACTACCGACAATGTAGCAGCCGTCAAGGGTGCCGACATCGTTGTTGTCGTTGTTAAACCTTGGCTTATGCCCGTGGTATTGGGAGAGTTGAAGGATGTGCTCAACTACGAGAAGCAGATTATCGTAAGCGACGCGGCCAACTTCACTACCGATAAACTGGCCGAGACACTGGGTCACGAAGGACAATACCTTTACGTTATCCCCAACATCGCTGCAGAGTTTGCTGCAAGTATGAGTTTCATTGCCAAGGGTCAGACCACCAGCGAAGAAAGCCTGAACGCCGTGAAGGCACTCTACGACCTTTGTGGCGACACCCTTGTCGTAACCGAGAACCTTGTTGGTCCCGGCATGATGATGGCAAGCTGTGGCATTGCCTACGTAATGCGCTACATCCGTGCCCAGATGGAGGGCGGTTGTGAGATGGGCTTCTACCCCAACCAAGCCAAGCAGATTGCTTTGCAGACCATGCAGGGCGCTGTGTCTTTGCTCAAGGAGACTGGCTGGCATCCTGAAGAGGCCATCGATAAGGTTACCACTCCTGGCGGAGTTACCATCAAGGGTCTTAACGAACTCGACCACGCCGGATTCAACAGCGCAGTCATCCGTTCCTTGAAAGCAGGACTGAAATAAACGAAAAAAACATCAATAAAGCGTCACCACCCCAACTCACCAAGAGTCTGGGGGGGATGTCGCTTCATAGTTTGCATGCAGAAGAAATACCCAAACCATGCAACTGAATACATCCAAAGAGATAGAATTTGAACATTTCATTTATCCACTTAAAATTAAAAGCTTTATGAAAAAGATTGCAATGAGCTTCATGGCTCTGACACTTTGTGCAAGTTTCACATCATGCAAAAAGACCGAAGGCGCTTCTAACGAGACCACCACAACCGAGGCTACCGCCAACAACGATGAGGGAAATGCAACGGTCTTCTCATCTATTTCTGCAGAGGACGTTCTCTTCGACGAGAACCTTGAAGGCAGAGTTGAGGCAGTTGCCCATCCCGCAGAGGACAACGATTTTTACAAGGTTGGTCTCAAGGATGCCGGTTCTGCCGTCACCTACAATTTCCAGATTGAACTGAAGGTAGTTAAGCCCTTCACCGACGAAGAGTTGGTTGGCGACAGCCTTAACCTTTACATCATTCCCCTCGACGCAAACAACAATCCCATTGAAGAGCAGAATGTTGACACAGACGAGAAACTCTATTGGGGTTCTGAATACGGTACACTCTCGTACACGGAAGATTATCTCAAAGAGCAGTTGAAGGGCGAGTCGAAGTCATTGTTCACCGTTATGGGTTCACCCCAGAACCACAACGACTACACAGCAAAGGATGACAACGAGTTGAAGGAAAGAATGCTTAAACTCGGCAAGGAAGAGTTGGCAAAGGTTAAGAAGGTTAAGGTTTGCCTGAAGAAGTAAAGGCGCCCTACTCTATTGAATACAAAGCACCAAGGTCCTGGTCTTATGCCAACGGCATGTACTTTACCAACTCGAGCATCACTCCTTCGAGTGAGAAAACCAGTAACTGGCGTTACTTTGGGTTCCCAGTTCGCCCCGTATCAGATTAACATATAGTTATAACCAAGAACGTGCAAAAGAAGGCACGAAGGTAGCGAAGTCTTAAAATTCTTCGCGTCCTTCGTGCCTTCTTTTGCTATGTCTTGTCTTGAAAGTAATGCGATTACTTTATTGCCTCAAGGATACGCTTGATGACAACCGTAGCAGAAATCTCACGGTTGGCTGCCTCGGGGATGACAAGCGAGTTCTCCGACTCGATGACATCATCGGTAACGATCATGTTACGACGTACGGGCAAGCAATGCATGAACTTACCGTTGTTGGTCACAGCCATCTGGCGATCCGAAACAGTCCAGTCCAGCCAGTTGTGGTAGTCCTCCAGAATCTCACCATACTTCTTTGGCTCGGTAACACCGGGACAGCTCCAGTTCTTGGCGTAGATAAAGTCAGCACCCTCGAAAGCCTTCATCTGGTCGTACTCTACCTTGGCATCGCCGACAAACTGAGGGTCGAGTTCATAACCCTTGGGATGGGTGATGACGAATTCAATTCCGCCCTTAATACCTCCAAGAGGAGCAGACTTAGCCTGATGAGCTGCCTCAACCATCCACTCTGCAAAACTATTGGGAACTGCCTGGGGCAGACTCTTGGGATGGGGAGCCCATGTCAGGACGACCTTGATGGGACGGTTCTCTCCCTGGAGAGGAGCCTTCTCTGCAATCGTAATCAAGTCGGCAAAAGCCTGCAAGGGATGTACGGTAGCGGTCTCCATAGCGAAGACGGGCTTACCACTGTACTTAACGAACTGGTTGTAAACGGTCTCGGCATAGTCGTACTCACGATCCTTCAGACCGGCAAACGAACGGATACCGATAATGTCGCAATAACTGGCCATGACGGGAATAGCCTCGAGCAAATGCTCGCTCTTGTCGCCATCCATGATGACGCCACGCTCGGTCTCGAACTTCCATGCGCCAGCATTAACGTCCAGCACGATAACATTCATGCCAAGGTTCAACGCAGCCTTCTGGGTTGACAGACGGGTACGCAGACTGTTGTTGAAGAATACCAACAAGGCAGTCTTGTTCTTACCCAACTCTACATATTTGACACGGTCCTGCTTAATCTCCATGGCCTCGTCCAAAGCTTTGCGGAGGTCACCAAGATCCTTTGCATATAAAAAATTCTTCATAATCAGACCCCCTCCCGTCCCCCTTTAGGGGGAAGCGGTTACTACTATCTCTGGATAGGGGTAAAGCCCAGTTTTATGTTGTTAAATTATTGGCAATATTGTAGATTGTACATGGTATATGGCAAATGTAACATGCACGCAATTGTACCTTGTACATGGTAAATGCCTTATGATCTCACCTGTCCGTTTCCATCGATGAGCCACTTGTAGGTGGTCATCTCCTCGAGTGCCATAGGACCGCGGGGACCCAGTTTCTGGGTACTGATACCTATCTCGGCACCCAGTCCGAACTGTGCGCCATCGGTGAACGAAGTAGGAGCATTGACGTAGACGCAAGCCGCATCCACCTCGTTGCGGAAACGCTGTGCAGTCTCGGCATTGTTGGTGATGATACACTCAGAGTGTCCGCTACTATACTGACGGATATGCGCCAAAGCCTCATCGAGCGAGTCGACAATCTTGATAGACATGTCGTATGACATCCACTCCTTGCCGTAGTCATCATAGTGGAAGGTAACCTTATCCTTCATGGGCTCCAACAAGGCCTCAAGGTCTGCCTTGCGGTCTGCATGCACCAGCAAACAGTCAAGAGCATTGCAGACAGACACGCGACGGGTCTTGGCATTGTTGACGATGCGCTTTGCCATCTCCAGGTCGCCGTCCTTATCAAAGTATGCATGCACCACTCCGGCACCTGTCTCGATGACGGGCACACGAGCATTGTCGCGCACAAACTCAATCAGTTTCTTGCCACCACGAGGAATGCACAGGTCAATATAACCCACGGCATTCAGCATCTCGGCAGTAGCCTCGTGTGTGGCGGGCAACAGTTCAACAACCGAGGGATTGATACCCTCTTCCTTGAGAATGCCGTGAATCAGCGCCACGATGGCACGGTTGCTCTCATCAGCATCCTTACCACCCTTCAGCACGCAGGCGTTACCACTCTTGAAGCAAAGACTGAACACGTCGAACGACACGTTAGGACGTGCCTCGTACACCATACCGATCACACCGAAAGGCACAGAGATGCGACGCAGATAGAGTCCGTTCTCCAACGTACGCTCGTTGGTGATGTGTCCCAGTGGCGAAGGCAACTTGGCAACGTTACGCATATCGCCGGCAATGCCTTCCAAACGACTCTCGGTCAACTGCAGACGGTCGTACAGAGGGTTTGAAGGATCCATCTTGGCAAGGTCGCGAGCATTAGCCTCCAACAGTTCAGCCTGGTGCAAGGCAATGGCATCGGCCACCTTATTCAGAATGGCGTTCTTGCGGTCATCACATAGCAATGCCAGTTCACGACTGGCCTGCTTGGCATTTTCAAATATTGTTTTCATGATGTTTATTCATTATAATATTAAGTATCGCAAGCATGCTTGCGATACTTGAGTCATTTCTACTTTACCTTGAACTCCGTGTGAGGAGTGTCCTCAGGACTGTTGATCAGGTTGAGCAGGATGTTCTCACGCTCACCGTTAGCGATGATGACGCGAACGCCATCCTTTGACAGCGAACTGGCGGTGTTGTACTTCGAGGTCATTCCGCCACGTCCCGCACTACTCTTCTTGGTCTGGATGAACTGCGAAAGGTCCTGCCCGGGCTCTACCGCACGAATCAGTTCGGAAGTGGGATCACTGGGGTCGCCAGTATAGATGCCGTCGATATTGCTTAGCAGGATGAGCATCTCTGCCTTCATCATCTTAGCAATCAAGCCCGACAGTTCGTCGTTATCGGTAAACATCAGCTCGGTGACGCACACGGTATCGTTCTCGTTGACCACAGGGATAACGCTGTTTTGAAGCATCACCTCCATGCAGGCTCGCTGGTTCTGATACTGCTCCTCGGTCTGGAAGTTCTCCTTCATCGTGAGCACCTGCCCCACATGCATGCCGTATTCACGGAACAAGTCGTAATAGAGGTTCACCAACTTGACCTGTCCCACAGCCGAGTACAACTGGCGTTGCTCAACAGAGTCCAGTTCATGGTCGACGAGCAACTCACGTCGTCCGCATGCCACAGCACCCGAGGTCACCAAAATCACCTCGTAACCATGATGGCGCATCCACGCTATCTGGTCTACCAATGCCGACACACGGGTTACGTTAAGTTTACCACCCGTCTGTGTGAGCACGTTACTGCCCACCTTCACTACTACGCGCCTCATCCCAATGCCTTCTTGAACTTAGTCAGGAACTCGTCAGCCTCTGCCATCGACAGGCACAAGGGGGGCAACAGACGCAGCACATTGGTTCCGGCACATCCGGTAAACACATGCTCCTCGAAGAGCAACTTGGTGCGTACCTCCTTGTAAGGTTCACTCAGTTCGACACCAATCATCAGACCCTCGCCACGAACGTCAACAATCTGGGCTTTCTGACTGGCAGTCTGATTCTCCTGCATCTTCTTCAACTCGCTGATGAGATAAGCACCCACCTTGGCTGCATTCTCAACCAAACCCTCCTGTTCAATAACATCGAGCACGGCCAAAGCACCGGCACAACCCTGATGGTTGCCACCGAAGGTAGTACCCAACTGTCCGTAAACAGGCTTGAACTTGGGAGAGATCAATACGCCACCCATGGGATAACCATTGCAGATACCCTTTGCCACGGTAATCATATCGGGCTTCACACCCAGATGCTGGTGAGCAAAGAACTTACCGCTACGGCCGTAGCCACATTGAATCTCGTCGCAGATGAGCACGGTGTTGTGAGCGTCGCAGAGTTCGCGCAGACCCTTCAGGAAGTCTGCATCAACCATGCGGATACCGCCTACACCCTGAATGCACTCGATGATGACAGCACAAACGTCATCCTTCTCAATCTCTGCCTTCCACGCATCAAGGTCGTTGATGGGCAGATAGGTCACATGACCGTTGGCATTGATGGGAGCAATAATCTTGGGGTTGGCAGTTGCCTCCACAGCCAGTGAGGTACGACCATGGAAGGCCTTCTCCTGACTCAGCACACGGGTACGTCCGTTGTAGAAACTAGCCAACTTCAGCGCGTTCTCATTAGCCTCGGCACCGCTGTTAATCAAGAAGAACTGATAGTCCTCATAACCGCATGCCTTGCCCAGGCGCTCTGCCAGTTCCACCTGCAGAGGGTTCTTCACGCTGTTGCTATAGAAACTCAAAGTGTTGAGCTGCTCGGTCATCTTCTGCACATAATGAGGATGGCAATGACCAATGCTGATAACAGCATGACCACCATACAGATCCAAGTACTCCTGACCCTTGTCATCCCAAACACGGCAACCCTTGCCCTTGGCAATGGTTACATCAAAAAGAGGATATACGTCGAATAATTCCATAAAGAGAGGCCCCCCACTTATCCCCCGGAAAGGGGTAGAACCAATAGGGGCGATGGGTTCATTCTGGCCCTACCCCTCCCCCGACAAGGAGGAGTTGTGGGCAATGGTTATTATCTTTTTTTAGAATGCGCTTGCCTTCAGTCCAAGACCTGCCTTCTCGTCAAGGTTGAACATCAGGTTCATATTCTGCACAGCCTGTCCTACAGCACCCTTCAGCAGGTTGTCGATGGTACTGGTCACCACCACCTTACGGCCAAACACCTCGGTATGCACAAGTGCCTTGTTGGTGTTTACAATCTGCTTCATATCGATAGCCTTGTCGCTGTAGTGGGTAAAGGCTGCGTCGGCATAATAAGCCTTGTACAAGTCAGCAATCTCCTCAGCACTCTTAGCCTCATCGAGGGTGATGACCTCGGTACAGAAGATGCCTCGTGCGAAGTCGCCACGGTAGGGAATGAAATCCACGGTGACTCCTTCCGACTCACCGAGGGCATAGCCATCGTTGAGTGTATCGATGACACGGGGTGCACCGGCGGGCTTCAGCTCGTTCAGCGTCTGACAGATCTCATGCAGATGCTGGTGTGTGAAGAGCTTGTACACCGAGAAGTTATTGTTGCGCCATGAGAAATGTGTGGTAGCGCCGGGCTTCTGTCCGGCACCGGTACTGCCTGTAATGGCATTGACGCTGATGTCGCGTGTCAGCAAACCTGCCTTAGCCAGAGGCAACAAGCCCAACTGTATACAGGTGGCAAAGCAACCGGGGTTAGCCAGATGCTGGCACTTCTTAATCTCCTCGCGATGTGTCTCGGGCAGACCATACACATAGTCGTGGTCACCGGCAATGCGGAAGTCCTGTGCCAGGTCGATAATCTTCACATTCTCGGGTATGCTGTGTTCCTTGAGGAATGCCTCACTCTTACCGTGTCCGAAACAGAAATACACCACGTCAACCTTATCAAAAGGCATCTCGCTGGTAAACTCCATCTCGGTGTCACCCATGAGTCCCTCATGCACCTCATACACCTTGTTGCCTGCATTCGATTCCGAATTTGCAAACACAATCTCCACATCAGGATGGTTCAGGAGAACTCTTATGAGTTCACCACCAGTATAGCCGGCAGCGCCTAAAATTCCAACTCGGACAAGCCCCCCTCTAATCCCCCCAAGGGGGGAGGAGCCTATAATATTGCTATTATCTTGCATTGTTTACAAATATTTCTTGATTTGATTTATAACGTTATCGATGTCACACAATACTTCTTGATTCGTAAAGCGAATAATACGGTAGCCCCTGCCTTCCAGCCATTTTGCACGCGCCTCATCCAACTTAGGTTGTTGCCCTGTAAAATGATAGCCACCATCAATCTCTACAATCAGCTTTGCCGACACACAAAAGAAATCAACAATATAGTCACCAATAATATGTTGTTGTCTGAAAGGCTGTCCCAATGACGAACCCTTCAGATATTCCCACATAACAGATTCTGTTTCCGTTGGATGCTGACGATTCTTCTTCGCAAGTTCCTTAAGCAAATGATACCATGCAGGATCCGCCGTACAATAATCATAATCCATAAAAACAGAACCTTTCTTTTTTCACATCATGCTTTACGCTTGAGCATTTTAGCCCTTATTTACTTTAGGCATTGTGCATCTCACACACTCTTGCTCATTTTAGGCATTATGCATCTTACACGCCCTCCACCGCAATAGGTTCCTCCCCCCTTGGGGGGATTAGAGGGGGGGGCTGTATCGGTTTTGTTTTATCTCTCCTCGTCAGGATGTGCCAGGTAGTAGGCACGGAGAGGAGTAGAGGTAACCTTGATGAAGCCCTTGGCATCCTCGCTGCTCCAAGCCTTAGCGGTCTCACCATACTCACCGAGCTTGTTCTTCACAAGGTCGTTGGGAGAGTCTACGCCGATGGTCTGGAAACCGAGGGGACGCAACTCAAGGGTAACCTCACCAGTCACGTTGCGCTGGCTGCTGCTAAGCATAGCCTCAATATCGGGCATCACAGGCTCCAAGTACTGACTCTCGTGCAAGAACATACCGTACCAGTTAGCCACCTGCTCCTTCCAGTACTGCTGCCACTTAGACAAGGTGTACTTCTCGAGGAAACGGTGAGCGCCGATGATCAGCATGGGAGCGGCAGCCTCAAAACCTACACGACCCTTGATACCGATGATGGTGTCACCCACGTGGCAGTCACGACCGATACCGTAAGCAGCGCCAATCTTCTCTACCTCCTGGATAGCCTTGATCTTGTCGTCGTACTTCACGCCGTTTACAGAGCAAAGCTCACCCTTCTCGAAGCCCAACTTCAAGAGTTCGGGACCTTCCTTGGTGACGTGCTTCAGGTAAGCAGTCTCGGGCAAACCCTGCTTGCTGTCCAGAATCTCACCACCGCAGATTGAGGTACCCCAGATACCTACATTATATGAGTACTTCAACTTGGTGAAGTCAGCAAAATAACCGTTAGCGTTCAGATAGTCAACCTCCTCCTGACGAGAGAGGTTCTTATCGCGAGTCAAGGTGATAATCTCCACACCGGGAGCCTTCACCAAGAAAGTCATATCGAAACGGATCTGGTCGTTACCAGCACCGGTTGAACCGTGAGCGATAGCGTCAGCACCAATCTCCTTAGCATAGCGAGCGATGGCCAATGCCTGGAAGATACGCTCTGAGCTAACCGAGATAGGATAGCAGTTGTTACGCAGTACGTTACCGTACACCATGAACTTGAGAGATTTCTCATAGTACTCCTGTGTTACGTCGAGTGTCACATACTTCACAGCACCCAGCTTGTATGCATTCTCCTCGTTCTGCTTCAGCTGCTCAGCGCTGAAACCACCAGTGTTAGCGCATGCTGCATAAACCTCGTATCCCATCTCCTTGGTGAGATACATCACATTGTAACTTGTGTCCAAACCGCCGCTAAAAGCGACAACAACTTTCTTCTTTGCCATATCAGACCCCCTCCCGTCCCCCTTAGGGGGAAGCGGTTACTACTGTCTCTGGATAGGGGACTAGCCCAGTTTTTATGTTATTATTTCTTTTTTACTATTATATTATGGTTGCAAGGATTATCAACTCCCCCGCCTCTTTTTCAACAAAACGCGACTTACTGCACATTCTGCTTCCCCCTAAAGGGGGACGGGAGGGGGTCTGCCTCCTCCTACTCAATCCCTCTCAGCACCAAGGTCTTCATGACGTCCTTGATAACCTCAAGACTGGTAGGTTCGCCATGATGCTTCTCGGGATCCCACAACATACCGGTGCAGACGCAGAACTTGCGCTGCTTGAGTTCCAGAATCTCGTGGTTCACGCAACCCTGACAGCCACGCCAGAAGGCCTCATCATCGGTCAGCTGGTTGAAACTGACGGGAACGTAACCCAAAGCCGTATTCATCTTCATCACGGCATCACCGCTTGTCAGACTGAAAATCTTGGCATTGGGCCAGCGCAGGCGAGCCAGCGTAAAGGTATAATCCTTGATGCGCTTTGCCACACCCATACCCTGAAAGTCGGGATGCACGATGAGGCCACTTGTGGTCACATAGTGCTTGTTGCCCCATGTCTCGATGTAGCTGAAACCGACGAACTTGTCGCCACACAATGCTATCACCGCCTTGGCCTCACGCATCTTGGTTGCTACATACTCATGTGTGCGCTCTGCAATACCTGTACCGCGCTTCTTGGCCGCAATTCTGATTGTTTCCAATATGGTGTCTACATATACCTCATGCTCGGGCAGAGCCACCATCACTTTTATTTCGTTGTCCATTTTATATTAATTCAAAGACCTCTAACGTCTAATCTTTTTCTATTCCTTAACCAAACTCAACTTATCCATCACTATGGTCTTGTCGGCCCCTTCGGCCAGCACCATGAACACGGTGTCATCGCCGGCTATCGTACCCAGGATCTCCTCTATACGGGCATTGTCGATGTCGTATGCCACATGCGAGGCATGACCGGGAGGCGTATGAATCACCGCCATGTTACCGCTGAAGTTCACCCTCGTAATACCAACCCGATTCAGCGCCTCTACGGTGACATGCGTATCGCTCACCATCCTGAAACGCTGTTCATCAGGCATCAGGTACACGTTGTGACCATTTGCATTATATCCTTTCACGATGCGCAACTGACGAAGGTCGCGCACCAAGGTAGCCTGACTGGTAGGATATCCGGCAATGTCCAATTGCATCAGCAACTCTTCCTGCGTAGAGAGTTCCATGCTCGACACAATCATCTTGATCATCTCAAGTCTGCCGTTCTTTTTACCTAATATCATTACCTATTATTATTTTAGCGGATGCAAAGTTACAACAAATATACGATTATTCACTAAAAACCATCGATTATTTATAAATTTCAATGATTTTATTCACTTTTTATCCTGAAAAACGAATTTTTATTCACTTTAATACCTTCTCATTCCATCTCATACACCACACAAGCATGATTGTGCTGTATGACATCCCTGCTCAGCAAACTCTTGTCCTTGGCATCCAGCGTTTCCCTGACCACAACTCCCGTACGGTAGAAGTGACCGTCATCCTCTTTCACGAACTTCTCGTCCTGCGTGTAGATATTATAGAGATAAGGGATGGGGCGCTCTGCACGCAACTCGCCATAAAGGTGGTCCTCATCCGTCCAAACCAAAAGCTGATAGGTGCAGTCCGTCTCGTTCTTAAAACGATAATCGCGGTAGTTATACACGATGCTGGTTCCGGTTCCGAAAGGCACCGTACGGTTATTGTCGGGAAAGAGATCGAGTTGGTCGTGATGATGACGTTCCGTCACCGTCAGGTCAGAATGCAACACCATCCAGTGTATGAGATTCGAGAACTGGCACATGCCACCCCCTACTCCTTTCTTCGGTTCTCCCTTCTGTATCGTCATACCTTCCTTATAGCCATTTCTTGCGCTGTTTCTGCCCACCAACTGCCAGAACGAGAACGTCTCGCCAGGACGGATAAGAATGCCATTAACCTTCGGTGCAGAGATCTTCAGATTGGTGGCCTTGTTCTCTTGAAGACGCATGTCCACATTACCCAACCTGCGACGTATCGTAGACTGATGGGCGAAGATCAGTTCGGGCAATTTATCCGCACTCTTTTCCTTGCAGAAGTTCTCTTTCGATGTCATGTTCTGAATCTTTCTTTTCAGAATCTCCTTCTCGGCCGAAATCTTATACGTCAGCGGACATATCTCACAAAATAAAGGTCTTTTCATAAGGGAAGTAAAAAGTTCGTTAAAAGGTTAGAGTTATTCTGTTTCTTTTGGCAAAGTTAGTGATTAATAGCGAAAGTAGCAAGAAATAAAGGAATAATCTAAGTAAATGGTCACCCTTTCTCAGAGTCAGTACTGAGTCTCTACTAAGTCAGTACTGAGTCAGTACTTTGTCAGTACCCAAAATCACGACTTTTGGGATTTCGGCAAATAACATTTCCGTCCATTCTCGTCCATTTTTACTGCCGAATTTCCTTCGCCTAATTGTCACACTTATCAGGGGACGGGAGCAGTTTCCCTCTTCACTTTAGGCATGTAAAATTTCTTTTCAAAAAGATGCTTCGACATTCCTTCGGCAGCCCTTCTGCAACCCTTTTTAATGCCTCGCCATGCATTTGCAAAGATTTCTTTCATTGATTGTCCGATTACCACAAACTTAACACATAGTGTAGCAACTCGCCAATCATCTCCAAACCAAACTTCGTGTGACAATGTGACAAATGTGACAAAAGTACACTTCACACTCATGATCTGCAAATTAAGTTTGTCACACTCGTCACGCTTGTCACACTTGTCACGCTTGTCACACGTCACGTTCAACCCACTTTTACTTTTCGTTTTATAGAATATTCCTTACACATCAAGACCTCTCCGCTAACTCCCCGAAAGGTGAGCACATTCAATCCACTCCAATTTTGTCAAGAATTCAAAATCGCAAAACATTGATTTTGAGACACATTTCCAAACATACCCCGAGCAACGCCCGATGTTCCTCCGATTATCCTCCACAAAACACGGGGCAAACACGAGTAAACGTAAAGTTCACCATAGGCGATGGACAAAGAAAGAGAAAAGGTCCTCATTCAATCAAAGAACTTTACACTTTCACTTCTCGCCTTTCACTTCGCAAAACAATTCTGTCACGCTTGTCACACTTGTCACACGTCACGTCACTCAACAAGTCAAAAGCCGAGTAAACGGAAACCAACGGAGAAACTCTGAAAAATGTTTTTGTGCTTAAAAGTATAGTTGCCAAAATTATGCCTGCTCACGTTTGGCATTCATACCTCACATAATCGGAAAAGCAATCAATATATTGCGCGTTATTTATTGTTTTTTGAGTTTCTCTGCATTAATCTCGATATTATTTCTTACTTTTGTGGCATGTCAAACCATTCCATGAAACGTAGGCAACAATGGAATTAGCAACACCCGCCCAAAAAGAACAAACCGGATAATCGTTATGAACCGCGAAGAAGCCATAGCACATGGCATGGAGGTACACGATACAAAGCACTCCATGAAGCGACGCAGTCCTTGGCATGACTACCGCAAGAAAGGCACTTATATGCTGACGCTTGTGGTAGAAGGTCGTTCGTCTTTATTTGGAGAACTGAAAGGTAACGTCGAAACTCCACTCGGCTCTCCTGATGCTCCTCGCGTTGACCATTCGGAATTAGGAAACACAATCTTGAGAGACGAGATTGGCAAGATCAATCAATTCTACCCACAGGTTGAAGTCTGGAAGGTTTGCATAATGCCCGACCACATCCACATGATTGTCAGAGTAAAAGAAGACCTACCAGAGAAGAAGCATCTGGGAAAGGTTGTGGCTGGTTTCAAATCTGGTTGCAACAATGCATATTGGAGGATATTCGGAATGAATGAACCTCCACGCCAAGGACTCTTCGAAGAGGGGTACAACGACAAGATTCTTATGCACGAGGGACAGCTTGACAATTGGAAGGCTTACCTTGACGACAACCCGCGTCGCCTGCTCATCAAGAGGCAGAACCCAGAGTTCTTCACCGTGCTCCACGGGATGGAGGTGGCTGACCATAATTGCCAGATTGTTGGCAATCGATTCCTGCTTGACATTCCCGACAAGATGGCGGTCATTGTGCATCGCCGATACACGGACGAGGAGAACGCTCGTTTGCGAGAAGAATGGTTGGCATGTGGCGAGCGAGGCGGTGTGCTAGTTAGTGCTGCCATTTCACCGAAAGAGAAGGAGGTGCTACGTGAGGCCATGAACCGTGGTTACCGCATCATCCTCTTACGAGAGAATGGCTTTCCGAAGCTCTACAAACCCTCTGGCGAGAGTTTTGATGCCTGCTCCGAGGGACTGCTCCTGCAAATTAGCCCTTGGGAGTATCACATGGAGCAGAAGACAATAACCCGCTCTCAGTGCCTTGAGCTCAACGAGATGGCAGAAAGAATTGCAGGCAATGGGTAGCGCAAAAAACAAAGCAAGCGACGAAATCGCTTGGAACAGTAACTGCGAAAACTCCGAAAAGCTACCGTTCACAACAGTTTTGCTGTCGACATTACAACGATAAACTTGAGGCCAGCATTATTAAGCTAACATTGAGGCCAGCATTATTACGCTAACATTGAGGATGGCATTACTACGCTAACATTGAAGATGGCATTACTACAATAACATTGAGGCCAGCATTACTCTACGCAAATGTTGAAACTTGCACAGCAACGGGGTCAAACGATTTTTCATCATCCAGTTTCATTAAGGGAGGATAATCGTACAAAGCCAGAGAAAGAGGAGAAGGAAGAAGGAGAAGGAAGAAGGAAGAAGGAGGTAAAATGCAAAAAAAGATTCCTCAAGCACCGAATATCAGTAACTCGAGGAATCCACCCACCATTTTTTGTGGTGCCACCAGGAATCGAACCGGGGACACAAGGATTTTCAGTCCTTTGCTCTACCAACTGAGCTATGGCACCAACATTGAAAAACTCTTTGTTTCTTTTGGAAACCCGTTTGTTTCTCGTTTGCGGGTGCAAAGGTAGTTACTTTTTTTAATATCGCCAAACATTTACGCCGTTTTTTTGCCATTTTCTCAAAATTTAATCGTAAAAACCCGAAAAATACGTTTTTTTATCGTACCTTTGCATCGCAAGACAGCGGAAAACAAACCCGTTGACGAGTTGACTCGTTGGTTTGTTGACCAATATTTTGCCTTCGGATAGTAGCGCAGTTGGTAGCGTACCACGTTCGGGACGTGGGGGTCGGGAGTTCGAGTCTCCTCTATCCGACGAGAAAATTCCTTCTACTTGATTTACACATCCACAAGCAGTACAAATTGCAAACCATGACAGAAGAAGAAAAATCACCTTCCACCACAGAAGAAGGTAAGAAAGTAGAGGTAGACCAATGGTTTGCCATGCGTGCTACGTACCGCTGTGAGATGGCCATGAAGGAAGAACTTGAATCCAAAGGGTTCGTGGCCTTTGTCCCAACCGTACTGGCAGACAGAGTCATCAAAGGTCGCAAGAAACGCGTTTGGGTGCCTGCCGTAGCAAGTCTTATCTTTGTATTTGGAAAGAAGAACGACATACAGGAATTCAAGAAGAGGCATGAACGCTTGCAGTACCTCTGCAAGTTCGGTCCCAACAACACACGCACTCCCATCATTGTTCCGGAGTATCAGATGAAGGCATTCATCAAGATCTACGAAAGCGGAAACTACGAGATCACAGACAATCCCGACATCATCAACAGCATTAAGCCTGGACAGAGAGTACGCGTCATCGAAGGTCCCTTTATGGATCTTACCGGTACCTTCCAAAAGATGAAAGGTAAGCGCAACAAGCAATTCATCATCAAACTCGACCAGATTGCCTGCATCACAACTACCGAGATCAACCCCAACATGATTGAGGTGACTGAGGATTGAGGGTTGATGATTGAGGGTGGAAGGTTTTGGGTTATAGACTATACCTTGTGGATGATTGAGGATTGAGGGTTGAGGGTTGAGGGTTGATGATTGAGGGTGAAAGGTTATGGGTTATGGGTTATAGACCAGACCTTATGGTTGATTGAGGATTGAAGGTTGAGGGTTGATGATTGAGGGTGAAAGGTTATTGGTTATGGGTTATAGACCAGACCTTGTGGACTGAGGATTGAGGGTGGAAGGTTATGGGTCATACCAAACCTTGTGGATTGATGGTTAATGATTGAGCACAATAACAGCAACGGCACGCAAATTTGCGTGCCGTTGCTGTATAATCACCTAATCCAGATTCGTGATGAGGGATTTCTATACCAAGAACCTGTAGTGGGAACTTCGTTAGAAGACCTCTTCTTCAACCGGAGCGTCAGAGGTTACAGGGGTTGTCTCTGCAGGAGTAGCCTTTTCTGCGGGAACAGGTTCTGCAGACTTGGGCTCCTCTGTATGCGCATTATTATTCGTTGTCTCACTAGGAGTTGCGGGAGCATAAGAACCACCACCTGCCATTTCGAGGAAGCGGATGTATGACTTGTAAGTACCGCCCACAGCCTTGAAGATGTTGTTGGCGAAAAGGATATCAGTAATCTTGTTCTCGCGCACGTAGTTCTTCATATTCTTGGTGAAGTAACGCGCATCGATAACGTGAATCTCCTCGAACGAGTAGAACAGGTAACCGGGCAATGCGTTGCCATAACTATCCTTGAGGATAATAAGTCGACGACCGTTCTTTGTACCGGTACGTACCACGGTCAACTTGGTATCACCGCCCATGAAGGTACAGTAGGCACCACCGCTACCATCCTTGAAGTGGCAGAAGAACTTGCCCTGATGAGGCTTGCCCTCGCCGGTAACCTGGTAGTTCTTATTGATGGTGTAGGTAGTATAGGTGGTATTGTACTCGATGTTCTGAGGCACATAGTACACAAAGTCCTCAGGAGCATTCTTAATGCTGATGTCCTTAGAGTAACCATACATACTTCCCACGAAGCCATGCACAACCTTGCGCTCGTAACTGCTGAGGTCCTTGAAAGGAACACCTGCCACCTCACAGAACTTCTGCGCGGCATAGTAAGCACCCAGAGGTGACCAGTGGTGGTCGGTACGCAGGTAGATGTCTTCGCCGGCATGCTCGCCCAGGACGGTAAAGATGTCGACAGCCTTGACGCCCTGCAAATGCGACCAGATATTCTTCAGGGTGGGCAACTGCTCACGGGTGAAGCCCTTTGCCTTCTCGGGAGTATAGAATGCGGCAGCCGAGGGAACTACCATACAGTAGATATTGACATCGGGGAAGGTCTGCTTGTAGCGGTTACAGGTTTCTGCATAACCACCACCCATCTTCGAACTTCCACCGAAGGCCATCAAGGCACGAGCCTTGTCGCCGGTACCCACGATGATGATACCATGGTTTGCCACCTTTGCCTTATCGTCGGCAGTCTGGTTGTTCTCGTATTCTGCGATAGCATCGGGATCGAACTCAGGTTCGATTTCCTCCATGTCCATGTCCATCTCGGGGTCCCCAGCGCCATCGGTCGAAGCATGGAAGGTAACATTCTCCTCACCACCGGTGCGGAGTGCCAACCAGTCCTTTTCCATCATGCTAAGCTCCATGATGAGGTCACGGAAGGGTTCTGTATCGCTAAACCATGCCGACAGGCTGTCGGTGTACTCTCCGCTCCAATACTTGTCGGCAGTAAGCTCGGGGAAAGTTGCCAATTCGCGCTTCTCGAGTTCAGAATACTCGCTGCGGGGAAAGGTATCGAAGATGATGACAAAGCCTACAAAGAGCAGGCCCATGATAGTCAGATAAATCTTGCTTTGTGTCATTGTTTTGTTTATTTTGGGGTGACAATCCTGTCTCGTTTCAGTATTCCGCCTTATTCGGGAACAACCAGATTGTCAAGAAATTCAAATTCGTCAAACTCACTTCCGTCCTCGGCAGGTTCTTCCTTGGCAGCCTGCGTGAGGTACTTACGATACATGGCAACCGTCTCGCCCGAGGTGTGTGCGATATTATTGGCAAACACGATGTCGGTGATATAGTTGTCGTTGACGTAGTCTATGAGGTTTTGCGTAAAGTAACGGCAGTCAACCACATGTACCTGCTCGAACGAATAGAAGAGAAACGAGCTGAGTGCATTGCCAAAACTATCCTTGAGGATAAGCACACGGCGTCCGTTGCAAACGTCGGTCTCCACGCGGGTCAGTTTTGTGTCGCCACCCATGAAGGTACAATAGGCAGCGCCACTGCCATCGTTGTAGGTACGGAAGAAATTATCCTGATAGGGTTCAGTCTCGCTCACCACACGGCGACGCGACTTGTCGAGCGTATAAGCCACATAGATGGTACGATAACTGGCATCATTGGGCACATAGTAGACGAAGTCCTCGGGAGCGCGCTTGAAAGCAGGATCACCACTATACTTCGCCATCGTTCCGACATAGTTACGAACCACCTTGCGGTTGTAGGCCGTGAGGTCACGGAAAGGCACTCCGGCAGCCTGGGCAAAGGCTTCTGCCGCGTAGTAGGCGCCAAGGGGTTGCCAATGGTGATCGGTACGCGAATAGATAGGTTCGTCGACATGCGCCAGAAGATTGTCGTAAGAATCGGCACGGATGACAGCGGGATCGAGGGCGCTGAACACCTCGTCGATAGCGGCACGCTGACTGCCGGCCTTCACCTTGCTCTCCTCGGGCAAGTAGAACTCTACCGCCGTAGGTACACCCAGGAAGTACACCTGCACATCGGGGAAGGTACGCTGGTATTCGTTGACCACTCCGGCATAATCGCGCAAGCGCTGACGGTTAAGTCCGAAGGGATTGCAACCGCGTATGTTGCGACCACTACCGATGACAAGCACACTACCCTTCTTGCGCACCAACTTTGAAGAGTCGATGTCGAAATCCCATATAGTGAGGGAATCAAGGTCAAGGCTGTCGGTATAGACTGTGTCCACATCGTGCAACAACCTTGGCAACTGGGCACCGTGCACACTGGGCAGCATGAGGGTGATGCCTATTGCCAATAAGGCGATTCCAAGAAATCTAAAACGAGATTGTTTCATTTATAATGTACAATTTTCGATTAGAAGCGAGTGTAGATAAATGGATTGTTGGTCTCGCCTACCAGAAGGGCAACACTCAGGATGATAATGCCAACCGAGATGCCAAGACGGGTAAGCATGACAACATTGCGATGCAACTGTGTCTCGGGCGACTTCCAACGAGTGAACCATTCGTAGACGGTCTCGCGAACAGGCATACAGAAAAGTATGCAAACCACCCACAACCAGAAGTTGTCGAAGAAGGCGGTCACAGTTTCATAGCTGTGCAATTCGGCAGCGCCACCAAAGGCTTTGTTGAAGAACTCAGACATCTCGCCAAAGTCGGGGAAGTAGAACATACCACGTCCCAGCGTGATGATGGTCAAGGCATAGATGTGCAGGAAGATGCCGGGCACATAGTTGATGACCATCTTGTAACGAGGCTTTCCGCCATTGGGATTGGGAATGGGATCGCCCAACTTCTTCATCAAGGTGTACTTCTCAAAAAGAAGGATGACACCAAAGTAAAGACCCCAGCAAACGAAGTTCCAACTAGCACCGTGCCAAAGACCGGTAAGGAACCAGGTAATCATAATGTTGAAGCACTGGTGACGACGGTTACCGCCCAATGGAATGTACACGTAATCGCGGAAGAAACTTCCCAAAGAACGATGCCAGCGATGCCAGAAGTCGGTAATAGAGTTACAGCAATAGGGATGGGTAAAGTTCTCATTGAAATGGAAACCGAGGCAACGGCCAATACCGATAGCCATATCTGAGTAACCCGAGAAGTCGAAATAAACCTGCATAGAGTAGGCAATGATACCAATCCATGCACCGGATGTTGTGCAATCCTTGAAACCGCCAACGAGGAACTGCTCGGCAATAACCGACATCTGGTTGGCAAGGATGACCTTCTTACCCAAACCGCAGAAGAAGCGGAATACGCCATCTGCCACGTCATCAACAGTAACCCTACGGTTGTGAATCTCATCGGCCACGGTATCATAGCGGACAATAGGACCGGCAATCAACTGTGGGAACATGCTGATATACAGCAACAAATCGACAAACTTCTTTTGTACGGGCGACTGGCGCTTGTACACGTCGACCAAGTAAGAAATGGACTGGAACGTGTAGAAACTGATACCAATGGGCAACGAGATGCGTGGATCGGGTATGTGAAGACCCATGCTCTCGAGCGTTTGGATAATCATACTGGAGTACTTGAACGTACTCAGGATAAGAATGTTGCAGACCAATCCCACAACAAGCGCTGCTTTCCTGTGCTTCTCTTGCCTGTCGATAACCAAACCCGCGACGTAGTTGATAAACACACACGCCAACATGAGGAACACGTAAACTGGCTCGCCCCACGAATAGAAGATAAGCGAGAAGAGTACGAGCGCAAGATTCTTGTACTTGTTGAAAGCCACAAGAGGATTAGGTGCCATCTTCTTGTCTACCCATCCTGCCAGCATGTAAATGATTGCAAAGGCCGGCAAGAAGACGAACAAGAAAAATAAATCTGAAAAAACCATTACCTTATTGAATTACTTACCAAAAAAACGACGCAAAGGTACAAATAAGTAAGGTAACCACCAAATTTATTAGAATAATACAACGAAAATTTGCGTAAACAAGAAAAAATTGCTTACTTGCAGTCGAAAAAGCATAATCTAGCATGAGAACTACCCTGTTAACTGCCCTGTTAACACTTTGTCCATCCGCCGCCGATGCCCAAGAAAAACAGGACACTCTTTACGGCAAAGCCTCTTATTATTCGCTCCGAATGACGGGGCGAAAGACTGCCAATGGGGAACGTTTTCATAATGACAGTATGATGTGCGCACACCGCGACCTACCCTTCGGTACCCTGTTGCGCGTCCGCAACCTGGACAACGGCAAGGAGGTGATATTGCGAGTCAACGACCGTGGTCCATACGCAAAGAAGTATATACTTGACATCACACAACGCGCTGCACGCGAATTGGGATTTCTTCGCAAGGGATGGGCAGAGGTAGAAGTCGTCGTACTACCCAAAGATGCCATCTTCCCTATCGACACACCCCCCTACTCCATTCTGGAAGATATCAAAGAGGGAGGTCAGCACGACACTTTGTTCTATGAACCTCAATGGCAGGCCGACTCACTCCCACACAATATCCCTGCTAAAAACGCCGGTATTGTGCATAAGCGGAAGCCAAAGCACAAGCATAAGCACCACAGACCAAAGAAAGCGGTGAAAAAGACGGCAAAGAAACCTGCAAGTCAACAGGCAAGAAAGTCAACGAGTCAACAGGCCAACAAGGCAACAAGCCAGCAAGGCAACAAACCAGCAAACCAACAGGCAAGCAAGGCAACAAGCCAGCAAGGCAACAAACCAGCAAACCAACAGGCAAGCAAGTCAACGAGCCAGCAAGGCAACAAGTCAACAAGCCAGCAGGCAAAGAAGACAACAAGCCAACAAGGCAACAAGACTGCCACGAAGAAATAAACAACGAGTCCACAAGCAAAGTAAACTTGTGGACTCGTTTTTATGTTGAGGATATTCAGAAGTTAAGAATTCAGCATTACTGCCTATTTGTGTTTGTGTTCGTTGTCCGTTATATATTGACGATTGTCAGTCAACTATTGATTGTTGTTTGTTGAGCGTTGTCTGTTACTTCACCAACTGTCCGCAGGCTTTCAAGTAAGCCACACTATTCAGATAGAGTTGGAAGTGGGCATCAACCTGTGTCTGGTATGCTTTCTGCCAAAGAGCCTGTGCCTCAAGATAATCAGAGAGAGGTTCTTCGCCTGCCTTGTAGCGCTGACTGCTGAGACGCATACTCTCTTCGGCAGTTGCAACAGAGCGGCAAGCCAAGTCAAGTTCCAGGCGAGCCTCATCGAGGTTGTTGGCGGCACGAGAGAGTTCGAGTTGCATCAGTTCTGCCTTATTCTGCAATTCCAGTTCTGCCTGTTCCTGCTTAGCCTTAGCAGCCTTAACCTTGTTGGTACGTTCGCCAAAGTGGTAAAGGGGAACGCTGACGGTGACACCGGCAGCAAAGTTCAAACCATCGAGAAGCATCTTGTCGTTAACCTCCACGCCATGCGAATAACCATACTTGGCCAGCAAAGCCACCTGAGGAAGCATCTCACTCTTGGTCATCTTGACACGCTGAGCCGCAATCTGAGCCTGGTAGTTGAGCATGGCATACTCAGGGCGTTCGGTAATGTCGGTATAGAGCGTCTGAGCCACCTCAACAACAGGATATTCTGACGACACAGTTATCTGACCATTCAAAGACTGTCCGGTAATGTGGCACAGATTCATGGTTGCCAGGCGCTGTGCATTCTCGGCACGACGTATCTGCAGTTCCACCTCATTGAGTTTCACCTGCACCTTTGCCTCATCGTTCTTCAGTTTCAAACCATGCTTGATGGCACTCTGCACATTCTTCTCCAATTCTTCAAGGAGCGCCTTGTACTTCTCGGCAACCACCTTCAATTCGTTTGCCTTGACACAGTTTGCATATGCCTCGTCAACTGCCACGATTACCTCCGCCTCGGTCTTGCGCTCGTTCTGCTGTGCCAGCAGAACAGCAGTCTTTGACATCTCGTAACCAGCACGTATCTTACCACCCATGTAAAGCGGTTGCTTCATCAGCAACGAACCGCTATACACAAAGCCCAGTTTATAGTCAATACCTATCTCGTCGGGCATCTGAGCACCCACCTGACCGATAAACTGACCTAACTGCGGACTTACAACACCAGCCATCACGCCATTGGTAACGGCAGAGGTGAGACCTGCCTTCAGATTCTCCAAACCAAAACTGAAGGTACCCTTGCCTGAATCCCAAAGACCAAAACCGGTCAGCGAGAAATCGGGAAGGAACATTGCCTTGGTACTCTTCATCGTGTATTCTGCCTGCTGAGTAACCAATGCAGCACTTTTCTTGTCCTTGTTGTGCTGCAACGCCATCTCACGGCACTGGTCGATAGTAAGTGTCTGTGCCTTGGCCGACAATGCCATCGCGCACGTACATAATATATATAATAGTCTTTTCATTTTTTACAGGGTTTCTATGTTAGGAAACTGGGGACTATATTAGGAGTATAACTCACTTTTTCACTTTGAAGAACAATGCATACAGCACTGGGATGAGCAACAGGGTAATGACTGTTCCGAAGAGCAAACCACCCATGATGGTTACTGCCAACGAACCGAACATGGCATCGGAGAGCAGAGGAATCATACCCAATACGGTGGTCATCGAGGCCATCATCACAGGGCGCAGACGACTCATACTGCTGTTGATGAGCGCATCGTAGGGCTTGACACCCTGACTGAGTTCAAGGTTGATTTCATCGATAAGCACGATACCATTCTTGATAATCATACCAATCAGTCCCAAGGCACCAACGATTGCCACGAAAGTGAACTGCTTGCCCGTGAGCAACATGGTAAGGATGACACCCACGAACACCATAGGAATGGTGCAGAAGATGATGGTGGGCTTGCGGTAGTCCTTGAACAACATGATGAGCAGACCGATCATGAGGATGATTGCCAAGGGGAAGTTAGCGAAGAGGTACTTCATACTGCGGTCGCTGGCAGCCTTCTCACCCTTCCAGCACATCTTGTAGCCGGCAGGCAACTGTATCTTGTCGATTTCCTTGGCAATAGCCACACGTGTCTTCTCGGTCTCGGCACCCGACAAGGGAGAACACTGCACACGTTGCATACGCTGTCCGTTAAAACGAGGCACAACGGGATCTTCCCAACCGACCTTGATGTCGCGAGTTACCTGACGAAGGGGCGTGGTACCAATGACACTACTGATGAGTTCCTCTGTGCCCAACGAACCTGTCTTCAGACGGATCATATTCTCCTCAGTAAGCAGACCGCTAAGGTTGGGAGTCAGAGAGAACACCTGGAGGTCCTCCATATTCTCGACAGGATTGCCCAACTCATCGACAGTCTTGACATACAGGTTATTGTTGTATATGCCCTCGTGGAAACTTCCAATAGGAAGGCCACCACCTGCGGTAAGAAGCGAAATGCTCAACTCCTGACGGCTCAGACCAATAGCGCGGGCTGCGGCCTGGTCATAGTCAACATTCAAGACAGGAACCTGAGGTTCCCAGTCGGTAGTAATGAGGCGCACCTTACCACTCTTCTCCATGATGGTCTTCACGCTGTCTGCCAAAGCATGCAGTACGGCTGGGTCAGGTCCCTCAAGTTGCAACTCGATAGGATACTTCTTGAACATCAGGTTATAGAGTTTCAACTTACAGTATGCATCGGGATAGTTGGCTGAGAGATACTCCTGAATCTCATCCATATTCTCGCGCAAAGCCTTGGGACTCTCGAAGTCGATAATCAATTCACCGTATGCCAACGAAGGAGTGGCAATGGTACGAACCAGATTGTAACGGCCAGGAGTGCCACCGGTGCTACAAGTGATGTGCTTTACCTCGGGACGTGTTTTCAGATATGCCTGAATGCTGTCGAGGTCGCGCTTCACACGAGTGTAGTTGGTACCCTCGGGCAACTTATACTCTACATAAGCCTGGTCATACTCCATATCAGGGAAGAAGCCCTGGCGCATGTAGGGATAGCCCAATACTGCTACGAAGCACAAGGCAATCATCGAACCCACAATACTCAAGCGATGTCCCAGACAGAACTCGAGAACCTTGCGAAGAATCACATAGAACTTGCCGTTATAGATATCAACGCCATCCTCGGCAGGCTTAACCTCCTTGCTACCGGGCTTGAACAAGCGGTTCGACATCAAGGGAACGTGAACCAATGCCAGAATCCAACTCAAAAGGAGTGATACTGCCAGGACGACGAAGAGGTCGTGCACATAGATACCTGCGGTATCAGGCGAGAGGAAGATGGGCAGGAACGAAAGGATGGCAATCATAGTGGCACCCAAAAGAGGCATAGCCGTACGCTTGCCGATGTCGCACATAGCTTCCATGCGCGACTTTCCTGCCTTCAGGTCGATAAGAATACCATCGACAATAACGATGGCGTTATCCACCAACATACCCATGGCCAGGATGAACGATGCCAGCGACACGCGTTGCATGGTACCGCCATTGGCGCCCAGGAAGAGAATGGAACCCATTACGATGACCACCAGACTTGCACCGATAATCAAACCACTCTTGATGCCCATGAAGAACATCAGCAACACAACCACGATGAGAACGGACTCGACAAGGTTGATGGCAAAGGTGCTGAGTGCCTCGTTGACACGCTGGGGCTGATAGAACACCTTGTGACACTCAACGCCAACGGGGAAACGGGTCTCTTCAAGTTCCTTGATACGACGCTCCACCTCACGACCCACCTTGGTGATGTCGGCACTTGAAGAACATGCTATCATGACACCAATGGCAGGAGCATTGTCATAATACAAAGCGTTGCGGATGGGTTTCTCATTGCTCTTCTCAACCTCTGCGATGTCAGACAAACGGAGTTGGTCGCGTTCATGACCTTGTACCAGCATCTGGCTGATGTCTTCTACGGTCTGGAACTTATCGTTTACCGACACACGCACACGCTGGTCGCCATTATCATAATATCCTGCATAAGATGTGCTGTTCTGTCCGTTCAGGGTAGCCAGAATCTCGGCAGGCATCACGCCCATGCTGGCCATCTTGTCCTGCAAGAGGCGAATCTCAATGCATTGCTTCTGCTTGCCATAGAGTTCTACACGGTCAACGCCTTCCACGGCAAATGCCTCGCGCTTCACCAACTCTGCATAATCGCTTAACTCACGCTCGTTCAGTCCATCGCCGGTAAGAGCGTAGAAGATGCCGTATACGTTGCTGAAGTCATCCTTCACCATTACCGACACGCCACTTGGCAATGAAGGCTGTGAATCGGTGACCTTGCGACGCAGACGGTCCCAGCATTGTTCCACCTCGTTGTTGCCCAACGTACTGCGAAGCTCGACAGTCATGATAGCCATATCGTTGTACGAGTAGCTCTCCACGTTGTCAACATCACCCATCATGCGGATGTTCTTCTCCAATACGTCAGTAACCTCCAACTCTACCTGATGTGCGTTGGCACCAGGATATACGGCCACAACCATGGCCAATTTCACTTTCACCTCGGGATCCTCGAGCTTGCTCATGTTGTAAACGGAGAAGACTCCGCCTACCATTAGCACCGCAACGAGGAAGTATATCAAACCTCTATTCTTAAAGGCCCATTTTCCTAAATCCATACGACTTTACAGATTAATGATTATCACTATCGTGAACTATGAATTATGAACTATGAATTATGAACTATGAATTATGAACTACTATGAACTCACATAAGTCCTCCCACATTGGTTTTTGACACAGGAGCCAGGAGTTTAACCTTCATGCCGTTCTTGACGTGATGAACACCGCAAGAAACGACACGCTCTTGTGCCTTGATGTCGCCACGCACCACACAAGTGCCATCGGTGTGGAGTTTCTCAACCGTAACGGAGATCTTCTTGACCGTCTGATTCTTCTCATTGTACACAAACACAGAGCTCTTACCGCCTTCGTTCAATACGGCGGTCGAAGGGATACGAACCAAAGAAGCATCCAGACCATCCATAGTGACGGTTACCCAGGTCGACATACCAGGAGTCACGATGTCGTTATTCTCGTTCAGTTTCAAGCGCATCTTGTACAACTGGTTAGAGTTTGCCTGTGCCAACACGCTAACGGGAGTTGCAGTCAGGGTTTCATCGAGAACGTCAAAACTGCAACGGAATGCCTTGAACTTGTCGCGCATAGCATAAGCACTGGCGGGCAGGTTGATTTCAATCTCGGGAGTGCATGAAGAAAGCATGCCAACGACAGGCATTCCGGCACCAACGGTTTCGCCATCGCTCATATAGATTTTTTGCACATAGCCATCATAGGGAGCATAGATGCGAGTGTAGGACAACTGATTGGTGTGATGTTGAAGTTTGGCATCGATCTGCTCCAGACCGTAGCGAGCCTTGTCGAAGTTGCTGGCGGTGGTGCCACCATCCTCGTAGAGTCCCATAACGCGCTCAGCCTCTGCCTTGATCTGGGCATGCTCGGCCTGGGTTGCCTTCAACTGCACCTTATAATCGGTATCGTCCATCTCGGCCAGCAACTGACCACGACGAACATGCTGGCCTTCCTTTACATGTACGCGACGCAAGGTTCCTGCAACCTTAAATGCAACATTGGCATCGTCGCATGACACAACCTTGCCGGGGTATTGCTGATTGACACCCTCGCCACAGGCTTCTGCCTCTGCCACGCGCACGGTGGGAACCACGCTCTTTACATCATCTTTCTGCGAACCGCAAGCCACCAACAATGCGGTGGTCATCAAGTAGCATATTGTTCTGATTAATTTCATTTTTCCTTCTATTTTTGCTTTTACATTTATTATTATTAATGAGTTGCACTTTTCAACGTAAAGGCACCTCTTGTTTTCGGGTGCAAAGTTAGCAACTCTTTTCATACCGGGAAAGGTTAAAACTAATCAAAAAGTGTTCTAAATATCCGATTTTACGCAGTTTTAGCATAAAAAAAGAGTCATTTTTGTAGGTTTTTCAGTAAAAAACACATATCTTTGTGCCATGACATATAGCAATCTACCATTTCAAAGGATCAACATATCGGAGATGACGAATCACATCGACGATGAAGGTAAAATCACTACCGTCCTGAACCTATGCGGTTTTCTGCTTTGCAAGAAGGGATGGGCCAAGATTAAACTGAACGAGTCTACTTACGTCATCCGCGAAGGCGACATGTACATTTATGCGCCTTCTACTTTCGTGAACATCGTAGCGTGGAGTCCTGATCTCGAAGGAATTGCCTTCAAGAGTACACTCGACTACATCATACCATTTATTGAGCGTGCCACCTCACAGCGCACCATCCTCAACATCCGTAGCAAACCATGCATCACGCTTACGCCGGAACAGCAACAGAACATTGAGGAACTGGCTGACCTGGTGGACCGCAAGGCACAGTTCTTCCAGGACATGGAAGAGACCAACGTGCAACGCAACTTCATCAAGCGTGAGTTGGAGTGCCTGTCGGAGGCTTTGCTCTCGGAATTGTTCTTTTATTATGTTAGTAGCAATTCAATAGAACCGGAATCATCGAACCATAAGGATAAAATTATCCAACAGTTCATCACAAGTCTGTTCAAGAATTACAAGAAAGAGCGCGAGGTGCAGTTCTATGCCGAACAGCAATGCTTCACGCCACGTTACTTCTCGACTATCGTGAAGGAACGTACCGGTCGTACTGCCTTGACATGGATTTCGGAGATGGTCATCAGTAGTGCTTGTCAGATGCTGGCACACTCTGACCTTACCGTGAAGGAGATTGCCATGGAGATGAACTTCCCCACACAGACCTTCTTCGGCAAGTACTTCAAGCAATATGTGCATTGCTCTCCCTTGCAGTACCGTCAGAGATTCAAGAATAAAGGGAAATAGTGTGTTTCCAGCATTACATTCCTGCAAGTTGTTCCTTGAGGATATTCATGTTGACGAGGTAGTTAAACTCAGTTTCGCCCTCGCCACGGCAGAACACAAAGAAGTGCGCATAGCGTCTTAACCAGTCTGTGTCGACACTATCCGTAGCAAACGTCCAGCCCACCTCTGCCTCGTACTGCATCTGGTTGAAGGTCAGCACGTCATTCACATTTTCCGCCTTCTCGTCACCACCACCGAAACCAAATGCCACATTGGGTGCCTTGTCGGCAGGGAAGATGTCGGGGAGGGTGCAGAAGGCACGCGTTACGAGTCCGGTTATCTTGCTGAACTCGAAAGCAACTGCCACCTCTTCGCCATACGGATTGTTGCCCTGGGGCACGAAGTTGCCGACATGCTCGAGAATCATGGTCGAGTCGTCCTCAAACACCAATTCAAAGCGGAAGTTGAGGTCTTGCATTTTGTATATCAGTTCATCAACGAGCGTGAAATCCGAAGGTTCCACCTTGCATCTAAGCAACAATTGGGACAGGTAACCGCTTACCAAACGATAGTACTGAAACGACTCATTACTGCACTCGTAATCGCGCCAATAAAGAAAGGTGTCGACCATATTCGACATATCAACAAGTTGACCGTGACTCAGCGATGTAAGCGTAGAGTCCTCGAACAATGCACCGGCTTCGTCAACCAACTCGTCTATTGTTTTTGTCCTCACGCCCTCGTCCTTGCAACACACCGTCAGCATGCCCACGAAAGCGAATATCAGACCTAAAACGGTTTTTCTCATAAAGCATCTATTTTGTCGTTGCAAAGTTACCATATTTTTCTCAAAAAGCAAGTGCCTGAAATCAAAATATTTTCCCGTTGCAGGGCATAGTGTCCTACAAGCATCACACGACCTGTCCCTTAGGTTTCCCCGTGTTTCTGCGATGAATACAAGGAGAAAGTCGGGGAATGCGTGGAGGAAGAACGTTGGAAAAGCGAATCTGGAAACCAAAAAAACGAAAACTATCACATAGGAAACTTGGTGGTATTAGGTATTTTTTGTAACTTTGCGGAAATTGCAAAAAGACTATGACTATGAAAACCTTGAGAAGTTTGGCAACAGCCATACAGATGTGCGGACTGATGAGTTGCACGGCACAAAGCACCGAATACAAGAGCGTTGAGGTGGAGGAGTTTGAAGAGACCATTGCCAAGAGTTCGGTAGTGCGACTGGATGTGCGAACGGCAGAGGAATATGCCGAGGGGCACATTGCCGATGCCTTCAACGTAGATGTTCAGAAGGAGGACTTTGAGCAGAAGGTCACCAATCTACTTCCCAAAGACAGGACTGTTGCGCTTTATTGCCGTAGTGGCAACCGTAGCAAGAAGGCCGCAGAGATACTGTCCAAGGTGGGTTACAAAGTAGTGGAACTAAGTAGCGGTTTCAAAGGATGGGCGGGTGCCGGCAAGAGTGCCACCAAGGAAGAGGTGGACCGATTCATCACAGCCCAGGGAACCGACGTGCTGATGTATTGCATCAAGCACGGAAGCGTGAGGATGAGAATCGGCGAAAAGTGGCTATACGTTGACCCCGTCACCAAGGCGGTGCCTCCCGTTACGGATTACAGCACCCTGCCCAAGGCCGACATCATACTCATCACACACGAGCACCACGACCATTTGGACGCAGAGGCCATCAAGCAACTCACCAAACAAGGCACCGTGCTCATCACCAATCCCCGAAGCAAGGAATTGCTGAACGGAGAGGGCGACGCCATGAAGAATGGCGAAAGCAAGACGGTTTTGACCAACTGGCAGTTGGAGGCGGTACCAGCCTACAACAACTCGGCAGACAAGCAACAGTTCCACCCCAAGGGACGCGACAACGGATACATCCTGTCCGTTGAGGGTATGCGAATCTACATCGCCGGCGACACGGAGGACATCGAGGAGATGAACAGCATCAAGGATGTCGACGTAGCCTTTATGCCTTGCAACCTGCCCTACACCATGACGCCCGAACAGGTGGCAAAGGCAGCAAAGGTTGTCAAACCCAAGGTGCTCTTCCCCTACCACTACGGTCAGACCGACATCAAGCAAGTGGAGCAACTGCTTGAAGGCAGTGGCGTGGAGGTACGAATCAGACAATATCAATAAAAATAATCATATTACAACATGGTAAAGCATATCATTCTCTGGACATTGAATCCAGAACTTTCTGAAGAAGAGAAGAAACAAGTGAAAATCGGCATCAAGCAGGGACTCGAAGGCCTCAAAGGTCAGGTGCCCGGTTTGTTGGACGTTGTAGTCAACATCGACGGTCGTTTGGCATCAAGCAACTGCGACGTGATGCTCGACTCTACCCTCGAGAGCGAGGAGGCGCTGAAGGCTTATGCCAAGCATCCTGCACACGTTGCAGTGGCAGATACTAAGGTACGCCCCTACACCGTGCAACGCACTTGCCTTGACTTTGAGGTGTAAAGTGACTTCCAGACATCAACTTCGACATTTCAGAAACACCCCAGCGAGATGATTCATTTTGACTGCGACTATATGGCCGGCGCTCACCCCGAGGTGCTCAATGCCATTATCAAGAACAACCTTGTGCAGACATCGGGTTACGGCAACGACGAGTTCTGCGAACGCGCCAAGCAACTGATACGCGAGGCATGTGGAACGCCCGATGCGCAAGTGCACTTCATGGTGGGTGGCACACAGACCAACTCTACCGTATTGGATGGCATCCTACGCCGTACAGAAGGAGTGATTGCTGCAGAATCGGCCCATATCAACGTGCATGAGTCTGGCGCCATCGAGTTGTCAGGTCACAAGGTCATTGCCCTACCCTCTCATCAAGGAAAGCTCGATGCCACGGAGGTACGCAACTACCTGCACGACTTTTATGCCGATGAGACTTGGGAGCACATGGTGGCACCCGGAGCGCTATACATCTCGTTTCCGACAGAACTGGGTACCATCTACACTTTGGACGAACTGACGGAACTGTCGGCAGTTTGCCACGATTACAAGATACCCTTCTACATAGACGGAGCACGCCTGGGATTCGGCCTGGCAGCATCAACCGATGTCACGCTAAAGGATATTGCACGTCTCGCAGGCATCTTTTATATAGGTGGAACGAAGATGGGTGCCCTCTTTGGCGAGGCTGTAGTGTGTACCGACAAGGCATTGTTGCCACGATTCTTCACCCTGATGAAGGCACGTGGTGCCGTATTGGCAAAGGGACGTCTGCTGGGCATGCAATACGAGGCATTCTTCAAGGATGACCTTTACCTACGCATCGGTCGTCATGGCGTGACGTTGGCACAACGTTTGCGCAAGGCATTTGAAGGTAAAGGATATCACACCTTCATCGACTCGCCAACCAACCAGCAGTTCTTCGTCCTACCTAATGAACTTTTAGACCGATTGATGCCCGTGGCCACCTTCGAATACTGGGGACCAAGAG
>JAZUKS010000011.1:0-50885 GCA_045643405.1 Bacteroidaceae bacterium
AGACTCCCGTCGGGCAGTTCGTCAAGCGCTATGCCGAAATGAATAGAAAGTCGAAGCAAAGGAGTGCTATAGGAAATGGATTATAGGTTAAAAATATTTTACCGATAGCCAGCTAACAACCTCACAACTTCATAACCATAAACCGCATAACCTCACAACCATAAAACCTCATAACCATAAAACCTCACAACCATAAAACCTCATAACCGTAAAACCTCATAACCGTAAAACCTCATAACCATAAAACCTCATAACCGTAAAACCATAAAACCTCACAACCCAACAATGAAAAAGATATTCTTACTATTCCTTATGCTCGTGTCGTTAACAGCGCAAGCGCAGAAGCTGACGGACAAGGGCAAGTTCACCCTCAGTGTAAAGCTTGGCGGCAAAGAGGCACAGGCCGTCAGTTACCGCATCTACCAGGCCGACCGTGACTTCCGCATGTCTGGCAAGCCCGTGGCCACCATACCCGTCAAGGACAGCACCTTTCGCTACGAAGTGGAACTGAACCGCCTCGTGGGCATACGACTGAAAGGCGTGTCGGCCGACGGCAAGGAGGTGGGCAAGGCCGCTGAGCTGCTGATCATGCCCGGTGCCGAGCTCAGCATACGGCTTCAGGACGGCAAGGTGACGTATCTGGACGAGGACACCTACAACTATGTGTCGCGCATGGAACGCTACGCCTGGGATGTGCGTCGCGAACGCAAGTGGACCACACCCCGTCTGCCCAAGCCCATAGGCAAGCACTGGGCACAGGTGAAGCAGGAGAGCAGCGACTTCTACCGCATGAGCGTCAAGGAGGTGTGGCTGGGTCAGAAGGCAACCGTGGTGCGACTGGTAACCGAGCCTTCGGAGCATCGCAGAGGGGCAGAGAAGAACGACTACCTGCTCGACGACAAGGGACGCACCTATCGCATGCTGCGTCCTTTGCTGGGCAAGCCTGGCGAGGAACTCACGGCCGAGGCTGCCGTCATGGGCGGCTTCTATGCCTTCGAGCCGCTGCCTGCCAATGTCAAGACCTTCAGCTACGTCAGCGACAGCTGCAAGATCAGCGACATTCGTGAGGCACCCGTCACTAAGCACGCCCCCAACTTCACCGTCACCATCAAGCCCACCACGGGCATCACCGACTCGGGCTACCTTATTTACAGCATGGACAAGTTCAATGGCGACAAATCCACCGCCATGCTGGCCGACCTGCCCTGCGACGAAAACCGCGAGGTTACCTACCAGATGTACATCGAGGAACCTACCACTATCCACCTCACCGCCACCTTCCCCGGCGGCAACGTATGCACAGCCGGCGTCAGGGTGCCAGCCTTTCCCGACTCGCACCTCAAGGTATCCGTCATGAACGGCACGTACAACTATAGCGGCACGGGAGCCTACAAGCAGATGGAGGACCTCCGCGACTTCTACAGAAATGCCTTCGAGAACATCTCCCGTGAAGACTACGGAAAGGCCGTAGAGCGGCTCAGACTCTACATCATGGACCATGCCAACGAGCAGGGAACCCTCTATGAGGGGATTCGCTCAAGTATTGTGGACATTGAGGCGCTCTACGCCTGCCTCAACAGCACCCAGCTGGCCACGCCCATGGGCCGCCTCATCAAGGAGAAGTATGAAGAGCGGAAGAAACGCATAGAAGAACTCAACCGGGTCGCCAACGAGGAGTTGAACGTCTTGCTGCAAGAGGTCAAACGCCGCCGCGGCCTGGGCGATAAGGAGGCTGATGAACCTTTCGATCATGCCGACTTCCCCGTGGGCAATGCAGTTGACCTGGGCCTCAGCGTCAAGTGGGCCGACATGAATGTGGGCGCCAAGGCACCCGAGCAGGGTGGCTGCTACTATGCATGGGGAGAGATAAGCCCCATTCCCGACATACCTGTGGAGTGGGCCACCTATAAGTGGTGCAGCGGCGATGAACACCACCTCACCAAGTACTGCACCAAAGCAGAGTTCGGCAAGGTGGACAACCTCACCACGCTGCAGCCCTGCGACGACGTGGCCCACGTGCGCTGGGGTGGCGACTGGCGCATGCCCACCGCCGACGAACTGCAGGAACTCTGCGACAAGTGCACCTGGGAATGGATCATTCTGAATGGTCAACCAGGAAACCGCATCACCGGTCCCAACGGCAACAGCATCTTCCTGCCCGCCACCGGCATGTACAACCACAAGGGCTATGACCCTAACATGCCTGGCAAGCGTGGCTACCTCTGGTCGTCGACACTCAACCCAGACAGCCCCGAAAAGACCAGCTACCTCTGGCATCACGAGAAGAACCACGGCACCCAGCGAGGCACCACCGAGCGTCGCCCCGGCATAGCCGTCCGTCCTGTGTGTAACAAATAGGACGACAAATAGTTCAATTTGCGTCATGAAGAACATCCTATTATCTATTATGTTGTGTATGACTCTTTCCTTGTCTGCACAGAATCGACTGGTGCCTGACACTGGCAGCACACTGGAAGGCTATGATGCCGATGTGAAGTGTTTTCTCTCGGATGGCACCGCATTGCTCTGGCTGGTTAAGCCTTCCATGATGTCGGAGTCCTCGATATGCTGAGACAGCACGACGAATGAGCTGATCAGTACAAAGGCGGTCAGCATCATCTGGAGTTACAATCTGTATAAAGACAACCGACGTCGCAATCCCGAGACGGAGGCTCCCAGGCTGAAAAAGTACCTCTGAGTTATGCTCGAAGGTGCTCTCGCTCGGAAAACTGCAAATAAATTTGCGTTTTCGCTCACATATTCGTACCTCTGAGTTATGCTCGAAGGTACTCTCGCTCGGAAAACTGCAAATAAATTTGCGTTTTCGCTCGCTTATTCGTACCTTTGCACCTATGGAAGAGAATTTTGACATCAGACAACAAGGAGCACAGCGCGAGAAGGATTTCGAGAATGCTTTGCGCCCCCTCCAGTTCGAGGATTTTGCCGGACAGAAGAAGGTGGTGGAGAACCTCAAAATCTTTGTCGATGCGGCTAAGTTCCGTGGCGAACCACTCGACCATACCTTGCTTCATGGTCCTCCTGGATTGGGCAAGACGACATTGTCGAACATTATCGCCAATGAACTGGGTGTTGGTTTCAAACTGACCAGCGGTCCGGTTCTCGACAAGCCCGGTGACCTGGCTGGTATCCTTACCTCGCTGGAGCCCAACGATGTGCTTTTCATCCATGAGGTTCACCGTCTGTCGCCCGTGGTGGAGGAGTATTTGTACTCTGCCATGGAAGACTATCGCATAGACATCATGATTGACAAGGGTCCGTCGGCCCGAAGCATTCAGATTGACCTTTCGCCCTTTACCTTGGTGGCTGCCACTACGCGAAGCGGTTTGCTGACAGCACCCTTGCGTGCGCGTTTCGGTATCAATATGCACCTCGAATACTACGACTCGGAAACGCTTCGTAGCATCATCCAGCGTTCGGCCAGCATACTGGGTCTTCCTATCGACGCTATGGCTGCGGGCGAGATTGCCAGTCGCAGTCGTGGCACGCCACGTATTGCCAACGCCCTGCTTCGCAGAGTGCGCGACTTTGCACAGGTCAAGGGCAATGGTAAGATTGACATGGCGATAGCACGCTATGCACTGGAGGCTCTAAATATTGACAAGTATGGTTTGGATGAGATTGACAACAAGATTCTGACAACCATTATTGACAAGTTCAAGGGTGGTCCTGTGGGCATCAACACCATTGCTACTGCCATCGGCGAGGATGGTGGCACCGTTGAGGAGGTTTACGAACCTTTCCTTATCAAGGAGGGCTTCATCAAGCGTACTCCCCGCGGTCGCGAAGTTACCGAACTGGCATACAAGCATCTGGGGCGCGTAGTTCCCGGGTTTGAAGGTTACAAGGGAGGCTTGTTTGACTGATTGACAGAACGAATTAATTGAGGTTAAAGGTTTTTGCGCCTTTTCATAACCTTACTCTAAATAAACAACCAATGGAACAAAAAACTGATATCACACCCGCTGAGGAAGAACTTATATTATTGCGAATTACCGGCGTTGACCGTCCCGGTTTGACTGCTGGCATCATGGAGATTCTGAGCAAGTACGATGCTCATATTCAGGACATCGGACAGGCAGATATCCACTCTACACTCTCGCTGGGTATCCTTATCCGTGTTGATGAGGCTAACTCGGGACGTGTAATGAAGGAACTGCTCTTCAAGGCAAGCGAACTGAACGTGAGCATTACCTTCCATCCCATCACGATGGAGGAGTATGAGGCATGGGTGAGCCGTCAAGGCAAGAACCGCTACATCCTCACCGTATTGGGACGCCGTCTTGAGGCAAGACAGATTGAGGCGGTTACCAAACTTATTGCAGACGAGGGACTTAACATTGATGCCATCCAGCGTTTGTCTGGTCGTGCCAGCATTCAGCATCCTATTGAGAAGACACGTGCTTGTATTGAGTTCTCGGTTCGTGGAACACCCAATGACAAGGGCGAGTTGCACAGAAAACTGCTTCAGATGTCGAGCCAGTTGGCTATTGACTGTTCTTTCCAGAGTGACAATATGTACCGCAGAATGCGACGCCTCATCTGCTTCGATATGGACTCTACGCTCATCCAGGCAGAGGTTATCGACGAGTTGGCACGCAAGCATGGTGTGTACGACGAGGTGGCTGCCATCACGGCATCTGCCATGAGGGGTGAGATTGACTTCAAGGAGTCGTTTACCCGTCGTTGCAAGTTGCTCAAGGGACTGGATGTGAGTGTGATGCGCGACATTGCAGAGAACCTTCCCTTTACCGAGGGTGTCGACAGAATGATGTATGTATTGAAGAAGTACGGTTACAAGATTGCTATCCTGAGTGGTGGATTCACCTTCTTTGGCGAGTATATCCAGAAACGATATGGTATTGACTATGTCTACGCCAACGAATTGGAGATTGACGAAGACGGCAAACTTACGGGTAACTATGTAGGCGAGATTGTGGACGGTAAGCGTAAGGCAGAACTCTTGAAGTTGATTGCTCAGGTTGAGAAGGTTGACTTGCAACAGACCATTGCCGTGGGCGATGGTGCCAACGACTTGCCAATGCTCAGCGAGGCTGGTTTGGGTATTGCCTTCCATGCTAAACCTCGTGTGGTGGCCAATGCACGTCAGAGCATCAATACCATCGGTCTTGACGGAGTACTCTACTTCCTCGGCTTCAAGGACAGTTATCTGGACGAGAGAGGAAGAGAATAGAATCTTATCGGTCAGAAGTTAAGTAGTAAAAGTTGTAAGAGAAGTAAAGAAGTAAAGAAGTAAGAGAAGTAAAGAAGTAAAAGAAGTAAAAAAAGTAAAAAAAGTAAAGGAAGCAAAAGAGGCAGCCAACAAGTTTAAAGCAGTAAAAGAAGCAAAATATCACAAAACACCCGCAACCTCACCAATGTGAAGTTGCGGGTGCTTTTATTGTGCTTTTCCTTAGCCTTTGATTACTTGATGTACTCAGCCAGGTCGGTGAGGCGCATATCGCCCTTCTTGAGGAAGGTATCGTGCATTGCAAAGGCAGCTGCCAACTCGTGCTGTGTGTGACCACCCTTCTTGCTGGCGAACTTGAGGTAGTCGCGGAGCATGGGCTGGTAGTCGGGATGAGCCACCGCGATGAGGGCCTCAGCCTTCTGCATATCACTCTTGTGACGGAGGTCTGCTACACCATACTCGGTGATAACTGCATCGATGTAGTGGTTGGTGTGGTCGATGTGGCTTGCGAAGGGAACGATGCTTGAGATAGCGCCACCCTTGGTGGTAGAACCACAGGTAAAGATGCTGAGGTAAGCGTTGGCTGCGAAGTCTGCCGAACCACCGATACCGTTCATCATCTTGGTACCACAGATCTTGGTTGAGTTAACGTGACCGTAGAGGTCGCACTCGATAGCGGTGTTCAAAGCACAAACGCCGATACGTGCAATAACCTCGGGACAGTTAGAAATCTCAGAAGGACGAACAACGAGCTTGTCCTTGAAGAAGTCCATGTTGTCGTAGATATCGAGCAGGCACTCGTTGGTAACGGTCAGAGAGCAAGTAGAAGCGCTCAATACGCGACCCTGCTTCATGAGACCTACGGGAGCGTCCTGAAGTACCTCGGTGTAGATGTTGAAGTTGGGAACCTCGGGGCACTGACCCAGCGCACCCAATACAGCATTGGCACCCGAACCTACACCACTCTGCAAGTTGAGGAATGAAGAGGGGATAAGACCAGCCTTGAGGTTGTAGAGCAGGAAGTCTGCTACGTTCTGACCAATCTGGGTAGTGATAGGATCTGCATCCTTGAAAGCACGAGCCTCATCGGGGATGTTGCACTCCAATACACCCAAAATGCGGTCTGCGTCGACCTCTACATAGGGCTTACCGATACGGTCGCTTGCCTTGCAGATGTTGACGGGCTTGCGGAAGGGGTGATCCTCAATCTCGTAAACATCGTGCATGCCAATGCTCTTAGCGCTGTGGAAAGCGTTGATCTCAACGAAAATACCCTTCTTTGCCAAACGAGCAACAGTAGGACTGATACCACCGGCTGCGGTCAGGTAGATGCGAGCCTTATTGCCAACCTTCTCAAGGGCACAAGCCTCGAGGATTGCCCAAGTAACCTCGCCCAGGTAGCCCTGACGAATCTGGGTTGCCATGTTTGAAAGGTTGAGGTCGCTGTAACGCATCTCGTTGTTGTTGACACGCTTGCGGAAGTCACCATTGGTGGTGTAGGGAGCACGGTAGTCGATGGCCTGTGCATTTGCCAATGCACCATCGCAACTCTGACCGGTGCTGGCACCAGTGAAGATGCTGATCTTGAAAGGACGACCAGCAGCATGCTCTGCCTCTGCCTTCTCAGCGATGGCAGCAGGAATACTCTTGGGAGCACCAGCGGGAGTAAAACCGCTCAAACCAATGGTGTCACCATTCTGAATCAACGCAGCAGCTTCGGCTGCAGTAATCTTATTAAATTCCATAAAGTTGTATTTGATTTTTAGTTATTTTGCCAGTTTAGTTGTTTTGCGTGCAAAGTTACAAAAAAAAACTTTAATTAGATATAATTAAGTATAATTAAGTTGTGATAATTATTAGTTTTTTTGCGTGCGCCTTGTTTTGCACTTGTTTTTAAGAGCCGATGCGTAAATCTTGCCCGGGTTGTTTTGTTGTGTTATTGTCAGAATTTCCTTGGGAGGGAGAATTGTAAGTTGTTAGTGGACAAAATGTACAAAAATTGTTTAAGGGTATCCTTTTTTTGCCCATTTTTGTTGTTGAAAAAAGAGTGGCGCAATTGTGGATAAGTCCAGGGAGGACTGTGTGCTAAAGTGTGAAAGGGATGAAATGTAGGAGTAATTCGCTTTATTTGGCGAAAAATTAATGATAAAAAAGAATTTCGGTACAAGAAAAAGGAAAAGCGACGAACTTCGCAGTCAGCCGCTTTCAAAACTAAACCTTAACTATGAAAAAATCTAATGTACGGCAAAGATATGTTTTTTGATTACTACTACCAAGATTTTAAACGAATATTTTTTGTTTTAGGTACAAATTTCTTTCTTTTTGGTTATTTTGTGAACAATCGATAAGAAAACAGTGTACTAAATTTCAAAATCATGAAAAAAGAAAAAATGCACACTATGTGTAAAAAATGACCAAAAAATACAGGGAAAATAAGGCGCAATTCCCCATTTTCCTCTTCCTTCAATTATGTTTACGTTTACTTTCGCTTGTACATTTGTGTTTCTGCTTTTCTTCTGCTTTTCTTCCGGTTTTCCTGCGCTTTTCTTGCGTTTTTTTTGCGGTTTTCCTCCGACTAGCGCACGACTTTCTCCGACGATTCCTCGTAGAATTGTACAGGAATTGTAGGGGATGATAAGGGACTGGTAAGGGGAAATTGGCAGAAAACAAGGTAGAAAACACATTTATCGTGGAAATGCTGTACAATTATTCAATTTTTTTTTGTACCTTTGCGGTCTAATGCGCGTATACGCGCCCACACGTAACATAAAATTAAAATGAAAAAACTGCTGATAGAGACATACGGATGCCAGATGAATGTGGCTGATAGCGAAGTGGTGGCCTCGGTAATGGGTATGGCCGGCTACGAGACATGCGAGACATTGGAAGAAGCCGATGCCGTTTTCTTGAACACTTGTAGCGTGAGAGACAATGCCGAGCAGAAGATTTTGACCCGTTTGGAGTTTTTCCACAGTCTGCAGAAGAAGGGGAAGAATCTCATTGTCGGCGTGCTGGGCTGTATGGCTGAGCGTGTTAAGGATGAATTGATATCAAAGCACGGTGTAGACCTTGTCTGCGGTCCCGACTCTTACCTTTCCCTGCCCGACCTTATTGCTCAGGCTGAGATGGGACAGAAGGCTATCAACGTGGAATTGTCTCTTTCGGAGACCTATCGCGACATTGTTCCCCAGCGTATTTGCGGTACTCACATTGGTGGTTTTGTCAGCATCATGCGTGGTTGCAATAATTTCTGCCACTATTGCATCGTGCCTTATACCCGAGGCAGAGAGCGTAGCAGGGATGTTGAGAGCATCTTGCGTGAAGTGCGCGATTTGCGTGACCGCGGATTTAAGGAGGTGACACTCCTGGGACAGAACGTGAACTCGTATTGTTGTACAAGTCCGAAGGAATCCTTGCAGAACGAAGTGGGGCAAGAACAAGGCGGCGAGTCGGCAGGTTCGGTTTCGTTTCCTGAGTTGTTGCGAATGGTGGCTCACGAGGCGCCCGAGATGCGTATTCGTTTCACCACCAGTCATCCCAAGGATATGAGCGATGAGACTCTGCGTGTCATTGCCGAGGAACCCAACGTTTGCAAGCATATCCATCTGCCTGTGCAGAGCGGAAGCGACAGAATATTGAAATTGATGAACCGCAAGTACACCCGTGAGTGGTATCTTGACAGGGTGGCTGCTATCCGTCGCTTCGTTCCCGATTGCGCTATCACTACCGACATCTTTGTGGGATATTGCAGTGAAACGGAGGAAGAGCATCAGATGAGTCTTGACCTCATTCGTGAGGTGGGATACGATAGTGCCTTCATGTTCAAGTATTCCGAACGCCCTGGTACTTATGCCAGCAAGCATTTGCCCGATGATATTTCTGAGGATGTTAAGATTCGCCGTTTGAACGAACTGATTGCTCTGCAAAACGAGATGTCGGCCAAGCGTAACGAAGAGTGCATCGGCAAGGAGTACGACATTCTGATTGAGGGTGTGAGCAAGCGTTCGCGCGACCAACTCTTCGGACGTACCGAGCAGAACAAGGTGGTCATCATCGACCGTGGCAATCACCATGTAGGCGAAACGGTAAGGGCAAGAATTACCGAGAGCAGTAGCGCTACACTCAAGGGAGTGGAGGTGAGCTCGTAGTTCATAGTTTAGAGTTCAAAGTTCAAAGTTTAGAGTCAGTTTAAAGTTTAGAGTTCGAAGTTTAGGGTTAAGAACCAGTTCAAAGTTTGGAGTCAGTTTAAAGTTTAGAGTTTGAAGTTTAGGGTTAAGAACCAGTTCGAAGTTTGAAGTTTAGAGCTCAAAGTTTAGAGTTAAGAACCAGTTTGAAGTTCAAAGTTTAGGGTTAAGAGTTGAGAGTGATGCGTAAATACGCAGAGCAAAACCTGAACATGCCCCCGAAACAGAAACCATATATTTCTTTCGCAGAATATGAAAAAGAAAAAAAAGAAATTCATGCTACAATGGCAGGCGTTTACCAGTACGTTGAGCACCACGATGGTGCTGATATTGATGGGATTGGTAGTGCTTTGTGTGCTGACTGCCACTCGCGTGACCAGTACCGTGAAGGAGAATTTGCTGGTAACGATAACGTTGAACGATGAGGTCAGTCAAAGCGAGACGGTAAAGATGCAATCGATGTTGCAGACTGAACAGTACGTGAAGGGGGTAGAGCTGATTCCTGCCGATCAGGTGCTTCAGGAGCAGATTGAGGCCATCGGAAGCGATCCCGAGGAATTTATCGGTTTCAACCCATACTACACGGAACTGGAGATGAGCATGGATCCTGACTATGCTAATTCAGACAGTTTGGAATGGATTATCAAGGAAATCAAGACGAAATATCCTGCTGTGACGGACGTGAACTACCAAAAGGACTTGGTGGACAACCTGAATGCCAACCTGAAAAAGATAACCTGGGTGCTGGTGGTACTGGCTTCGTTGTTGCTTGTGGTGCTCATCGGACTTATCAACAATACCGTTCGACTCTCCATCTATAGCCGTCGCTTCATTATTCACACCATGAAGTTGGTGGGCGCAAGTTGGAGTTTCATCCGTCGCCCCTTCTTGGTTCGCAGTATGCGCATTGCCCTGATTGCATCCGTGTTGGCAGACCTCTTTTTGCTTGCAGGCATTCATTCCATGCTGAGCTATGATGCTACGTTGCGCCAGTTCATTACTACACAAAACATCATCATCATGGCTGCCAGTGTGGTTGTGCTGGGCTTGTTCATCATGTTGCTCTGCACCTACCTCAGCGTTAACCACTTCATCAAACTCAAGGAACATCAGTTGTGGGAGAGATGAGGACAGTTTAGAGTCCATAGTTCATAGTTTAGAGTTCATAGTTCATAGTTGAGTGATTAGAGTTGAGAGTCAGCAGAGAGTTGAGCCAAAAAACTTACTTCCTGAGACAGAACGAACCAGCTTACTGACAGAAAAAGGAGGAACTAAGAATATAAGAGGACTCTGAAACAACGGAATACTTAAGAAATATAAACATAGAAATACATAAAACAGAAATATGGAAAAGAAAAATTTTGCATTCGACAAGATGAATTTCATCCTTTTGGCCGCAGGAATGGTTGTCGTTATTCTTGGTTTCATCTTGATGTCGGGTAGTGGTAGCAACGAAGAGGCATTCAATCCCGAAATCTTTAGTGCCCGTCGCATCAAGGTGGCACCTATTGTTTGCTTTGCAGGTTTTGCATTCATGGTTTATGGCATCATGCACAAGCCCAAGGCAACAGAAGAGAGCACCGACAAAGTTGAAGCAACCGAGAATGAGTCGGGAATACTGAATAAGTAGTCGGTTCATAGCGGAATAACATTCATTCATTAATTGCAATAGATAAATGGACGCAATACAAGCACTTATCCTTGGCTTGGTTCAAGGTCTTACGGAATACCTGCCTGTGAGCAGTAGTGGTCATCTTGAAATTGGCAAGATGCTACTCGATATTGATCCCGAAGCAGGTGGTCTTACTTTCGACATCGTGGTACACGTTGCTACGGTAATGGCAACATTGGTGATTCTTTGGAAAGAGGTTTCGTGGTTGTTCAAGGACTTCTTCAAGCCTCTTGCTCCAGCTTCTCAGGCAAGCGGTTTTGGCCGTTTCAACGAGGGACAGCGCTACGTCATCAGCATTCTCGTTTCTATGATTCCCGTCGGTTTTGTAGGTTTCGTCCTGAAGGACAAGATTGAGGGCATCTACGAAGGCGATGAGTCGCTCAAGGTTACCATCGTGGGCATCTGCCTGTTGGTGACTGCCCTCCTGCTCACTTTGACCCACTTCTACAAGAAGGCAAAGGAGAAGGAGAGAATATCACCCCTCGATGCCTTCATCATCGGTATTGCACAGGCATGTGCCGTGTTGCCAGGTCTGAGTCGTAGCGGTTCGACCATTGCTACAGGTTTGTTGCTGGGCAACGACAAGAAGCGTCTGGCTCAGTTCTCTTTCTTGATGGTTATTCCTCCCATCCTTGGCGAGGCTCTGCTCGACTTCAAGCATCTTTTTGCTCCCAGCGCAGAATATCTGGCAAAGAATGGTGCAGCTCAGCATGTTGACGTATTGCCCTTGGTAATCGGTTTTGCAGCCGCTTTCATCTCGGGTTGCTTTGCATGTAAGTGGATGATTTCGCTTGTCAAGAAGTGCAAGCTCGTTTACTTCGGCATCTACTGCGCATTGGCAGGCATTGCATTGCTTATCTTCGGATAATGCATCACAACATTCAAGGAATATTAATCATTAAACGCTGATAATAACAGGTGGATTTCATACAAGGCGAAACACTCTATATAGACAAACCGTACAAATGGACTTCGTTTGATGTGGTGGCCAAGGTGCGTTGGTTGCTTTGCCGTAAACTCGGAGTAAAGAAACTGAAAGTCGGTCATGCCGGTACGCTCGACCCTTTGGCAACGGGTGTGGTGATTGTCTGCACAGGCCGTTCAACAAAGCAGATTGACGAGATACAGGCACATACCAAGGAGTATGTGGCCACTTTGCAGTTGGGAGCAACAACGCCCAGTTTCGACCTCGAAAAGCCTATCGACCAGACCTTCCCAACGGAACACATCACGCGCAGTTTGGTGGATGAGGTACTGCCTCGTTTCATGGGAAGGATAGAGCAGGTTCCACCAGCCTTCTCGGCCGTAAAGGTGGACGGTGACAGAGCCTACAAGCTGGCACGCAAGGGCGAGGAGGTGAAACTGAAAGCCAAGATACTCGTCATCGACGAACTTGAGGTGCTGAACTTCGATGCAGAACAGATGCAGCTGACGCTACGCATCGTATGCAGTAAAGGAACCTACATCCGAGCCTTGGCCCGCGACATTGGTGAGGCATTGGGAAGCGGAGCACATCTTACCGCACTTCGCCGTACACGCGTGGGCGGTGTCAAAGTGGAAGACTGCATGCAGATTGAAGACTTCCCCGAATGGCTCGAGAAACAACAAATTGAAATTAGCAATCAATAAAAGACTATATAATGAAACTCTCACAATTCAAGTACAAACTTACAGAAGACCGCATCGCACAGCATCCCACCCGTTTTCGTGACGACTGCCGATTGATGGTGGTTCACGCAAAGAGTGGCACGATTGAGCATCGTGAGCATTTTTACGACATCCTCGATTACTTTGATGACAAGGATGTGTTCGTATTCAACGACACCAAGGTTTTCCCTGCTCGTCTCTATGGAAACAAGGAGAAGACCGGCGCCAAGATTGAGGTGTTCCTGCTTCGTGAGCTCAATGAGGATTTGCGTTTGTGGGACGTGCTTGTCGATCCTGCCCGTAAGATTCGTATCGGAAATAAACTCTATTTCGGCGAAGACGACTCTATGGTAGCCGAGGTTATCGACAACACCACCAGTCGTGGACGTACCTTGCGTTTCCTCTATGATGGTCCGCACGATGAGTTCAAGAGCACCTTGTACTCTTTGGGCGAGGCACCTCTGCCTAAGTCAATCTTGAAGCGTCCCAGCGAACCCGAGGATTTGGAGGACTTCCAGTGCATCTTTGCCAAGAACGAGGGTGCTGTTACAGCTCCCACCGCTGGTATGCACTTCAGCAAGTCGCTGATGAAGCGCATGGAGATCAAGGGTGTGGACTTTGCTTATATCACCCTTCATTGCGGTTTGGGCAACTTCCGTGAGATCGATGTGGAAGACCTTACCAAGCATAAGATGGACAGCGAGGAGATGCATGTGAATGAGGAGGCTTGCGAACTCATCAACAAGACAAAGTCAAGCGGTCATAAGGTTTGTGCTGTGGGTACCACCGTACAGCGTGTTCTCGAGACGGCAGTCAGCGCTGACGGTCTCATCAAACCCTACGATGGTTGGACCAACAAGTTCATCTTCCCTCCCTATGACTTTACCTTGGCTGATGCAATGGTGGCAAACTTCTATATGCCTTACAGTACCTTGCTGATGCTGACAAGTGCTTATGGTGGTTATGACAACATCATGAAGGCTTATAAGGAAGCAATCAAAAAGGAATTCCCTGTTCTTGACCGTGACGGTCAGCCCATGCTTGACGAAGTTACAGGCGAGCCTCTGGTTGAGCGTTACCGCTTTGGTACTTATGGTGACGCTATGCTCATCCTGCAAGACTAAGAAGTGAAAAAGATCGTTTCCATTCCTCCTTGCACCCTCGCACTGTGGAAGGGTGCAGGGAGGGTAGGGACTTTTCAGTAAGGAACTCCTTGTTTATATTACGGTTTATATCACGGAGCAACTCCTTATTTATAATATAAGGTATAAGAAGAAGTTGAAGCACAACGTATTTTTCAGTCTGGGGAGCAATCTCGGCGAAAAGCGCACATTGTTGAAGCAGTCTATTGAGGCTCTTCAGCAGCGTGTCGGTACTTTGGTGGCATGTTCTTCGTTCATCGAGACCGAACCATGGGGCTTTGAGAGCCAGCATAAGTTTCTCAATGCTGCGGTTTGGTTCAGAACCGACTTGTCGCCCGAGCAAGTTCTTCTTACTACCCAGCAAATAGAACGAGAACTGGGAAGAGAAAAGAAAAGCACAGCACAAGGCTATCAGGACCGCCCCATCGACATCGACATCCTCTTGTATGACGACATCAAACTTGACACCAAGGTTGTTGCCAACGGACAGGAACGTCGGCTTGTCATCCCGCATCCTCTTATGCTTGAACGCGATTTTGTGATGGTTCCACTCAGAGAAATCATTGACATTGGATGATTTTTACACCATAAAGTATTCTTTTTTCAAATCTCATTTGGAATAATTCATTTTTTTATCGTAACTTTGCAACAACAAAACAAATGTGGATAGATTTGGGCTGCTTGCAACCACAGTAAAAAATGCTAAAACGACAAACTTGCATAATGTGTAGTTTGTCATGCATTCTGCCCTATTTCTTTCCCCATTAGTTTAAATTTTAATTATTCATTAATCTTTAAATTATTATGGGTTATTTATTTACTTCAGAATCTGTCAGCGAAGGGCACCCCGATAAGGTGGCTGACCAGATTAGTGATGCCGTATTGGACAAGTTGCTTGCCTATGACAAATGGTCAAAGGTGGCATGCGAGACACTTGTCACCACTGGTCAGGTAGTGCTGGCTGGCGAAATCAAGACCAGCGCCTACATCGACTTGCAGCGTGTGGCACGTGAAACCATTCAGCGCATTGGCTACACCAAGGCTGAGTATATGTTTGATGCCAACAGTTGTGGCGTGTTTAGCGCCATCCACGAGCAGAGCGGTGACATCAACCGTGGTGTAGAGCGCGAGAACCCTGAGGAGCAGGGTGCTGGCGACCAGGGCATGATGTTTGGTTATGCCACCAACGAGACAGAGAACTACATGCCTCTCTCGCTCGACCTCTCTCATCGTCTTGTCAGCGTGCTGGCCGACATACGTAAGGAGGGCAAGGAGATGACTTACTTGCGTCCCGACTCAAAGAGCCAGGTCACCATTGAGTACAATGACGAGGGAGTTCCCGTTCGTATCGACACCATTGTAGTGTCGACACAGCACGACGAGTTCATCCTTCCCGAAGACTACACCGAGGAGGCACAGGAGAAGGCCGACAAGCAGATGCAGGAGCGCATTGCGAACGATGTGAAGACCATCCTCATTCCTCGTGTCAAGGAAGGCATCCAGAACGAGAAGGTAAAGGCATTGTTTGATAACGAGAACATCATCTACCACGTCAACCCCACGGGCAAGTTTGTCATCGGTGGTCCTCATGGCGATACCGGTCTTACCGGTCGTAAGATTATCGTTGACACCTATGGTGGCAAGGGTGCTCACGGTGGTGGTGCTTTCAGTGGCAAGGATCCTTCAAAGGTAGACCGCTCGGCAGCCTATGCAGCTCGCCACATTGCCAAGAACATGGTGGCAGCCGGTGTGGCAGATGAGATGCTGGTGCAGTTGAGTTATGCCATCGGCGTGGCAGAGCCCGTCAGCGTTTACGTCAACACCTATGGCCGCAGCAAGGTGAATATGAGCGACGGCGAGATAGCACGTCTCATACCCACTATCTTCAGCCTCACCCCCCGTGCCATCGAGGAGCGACTGAAACTGCGCAACCCCATCTACGAGGAGACTGCCGCCTACGGTCACATGGGACGTCAGCCTCAGACTGTTGTCAAGCACTTCACCAGCAACTACAATGAGAAGAAGGACATTGATGTTGAGGTAAGACTCTTCACTTGGGAGGAACTTGACTACGTCGACAAAATCAAGGAGGTATTCTTCAAGTAACACATATACCTTGCTGGCCAATATGATTTGACCGGCAAGGTGTTTCCTTCCTTTTTTACGCATGAAAACGATAGCAGTTTATGCCGCTTCAAGTACACAGATTGACGAGGCCTTCTTCGAGGCAGCACGTCAGTTGGGTCGCGGACTTGCCGAACATGGGATGCGCCTTATCAATGGTGCCGGAAACATGGGACTGATGCAAGCCTCTGCTGATGCTTGTCTGGAAGCGGGTGGCGAGGTGATAGGAGTGATTCCTACCTTTATGGTGGAGCAGAACTGGCATCATACAGGACTTACCCAGCTCATCGAGACGCCCGACATGCATACCCGCAAGCAGACCCTTGCCGACATGAACGATGGTTGTGTGGCCTTGCCCGGAGGTTGCGGAACCATGGAGGAACTGCTTGAAGTTATAACGTGGAAGCAGTTGGGACTGTACTTCCATCCCATTGTTATACTGAATGTCAACGGCTATTACGATCCGCTCATCCAGATGCTTGAGCGCTCGGCAGAGTGCAACTTTATGCGTAAACAGCACCTGGGCATCTGGCAAGTTGCCGAAACGGCAGATCAGGCTATAGAGATGTTGCTGAATACTCCCGAATGGGATAGTAGCGTGCGCCGGTTTGCTGCAATATGACCATCCATAACGATTTCGCGTCAACATGATTCCACAAGATACCATCATATCGACGGCAACCGACACAATTGCCCGTGCCAGTTCAGCGGTGACTCATACTGCTGAACAGATCGCTCGTGTGGTTAGCGACACCTTACGTGTATCGGCCACAACTATCAGGCAGACTGTTGATACGTTGTCGGATGTTCAGGGTGGCGTGGTACAAGAAGCTGATTCGCTGCTCTCCGATTCGTTGGTTCAGGCTCATACTTGGCCCGTTACGCTGTGGGGCGATACCATCATTCAACCGGCTTCTCTCTATCGCGAACTGCATCCGTTTGGCGACCCCTTGCCCTACACTATCTTCCATGACAACTGGGTGTCGGGATTTCTTCTGCTCAGTTTCGCCATACTGGTTCTGACGGTTGCCTGGTCGCGTAAGTTTCTGGTTACCCAGGCCCGCAATTTCTTTATGCCGAGCAATAATGTTAAGGACCAGAAAAAGATTAAGACTACTTTCGAGGTGTTGACTCCCTTCATCATGGCATCGGTATTCTGCGTCAATAATGGTTTGCTGGTGTTTGCCAGTATGTCGCATTTCTATGATTTTGACGCAGGACTCTGTCCGCCTGCCCTGGTTATAGGTTTTTGTGTCGGTACCTTCGCCTTGTATTACGCTTTGCGCTGGATTCTTTACAAACATATCAATTGGATATTCTTTGAAAAATCAAAAAAACGTACATGGGCAAACGGCTTCTCGTTCTTGATTAGTCTTGAAAGTCTGCTCTCTTATCCCATTATCTTGTTTACTTTGAATCAAGAATGGAATAGCGATATGACATTCAAAACACTAATACTTGCCTACGTTTTGATACGAATTTGCTTACTTTACCATACACATCGCATCTTTTTCCCGAAATTATATGGTTTATTTCATTTATTTGCGTACCTTTGCACGCTTGAAATAATACCCATTCTGCTCTTGTGGAAAATCTTTATGCTCTTCATTGCAGAATTGATTATAAAATAATTAGGACAAAAGTTTTAAGGTATGATAAAGAAGATTCTGGTTTCGCAACCCCAACCATCCTCACCCAAGTCGCCATATTTTGACATTGCTTCTCGTTATGGTGTAGATGTTGTTTTCCGTCCTTTTATTAAGGTAGAAGGGTTGTCGGCCAAGGAGTTCCGTCAGCAGCACATCAATATTCTTGATTATACTGCTATTGTCTTCACCAGTCGTCATGCTATTGACCATTTCTTTAACCTCTGCAAGGAGATGCGTGTTACCGTCCCCGAGGACATGAAGTATTTCTGCATCACCGAGACGGTTGCTCTTTATATTCAGAAATATGTGCAGTACCGCAAGCGTAAGGTCTTCTTCGGTGCCACTGGTAAGATTAACGATGTACTTCCTGCCATGGTAAAGCATAAGTCAGAGCGTTACCTTACTCCCTTGAGCGATGTTCATAACGATGAGATTAGCATGATGATGGACTCAAAGGGTTTGAACCATGCAGAGTGCGTGATGTATCGTACCGTCAGCAACGACTTTGCTCCCGATGAGGCTTTCGACTACGACATGCTCGTGTTCTTCAGTCCCAGCGGAATCTCTTCATTGAAGAAGAACTTCCCCGATTTCGAGCAGAAGGACATTGCCATTGCAACTCTCGGTCCTGCTACAGCAAAGGCTGCCAAGGATGCAAATCTTACCGTAAATGTTGAGGCTCCTTCGCCCGAGTTCCCCAGCATCACGGCAGCCATCGAGGACTATATCAAGAAGGTTAATGCATAAGCAATACCTTATATAATAGTTCATATCGAAAATATTAAACATAGAAAAATGTATAGCTGCCATTTCCCCAAATCGGAGCGTCTGTGCAGCAAAAAACTCATAGAAGCCCTATTCGAAGGTGGACACAAATCGTTGTCCGCCTATCCGATTAGGGCTGTCTTTATGCCTCTTGACGAGGTTGCTTCACTCCCAGGCATGCCTGCCATTCAAGTTATGATGTCGGTCTCGAAGCGTCATTTCAAGCATGCTGTCGACCGCAATCGTGTAAAGCGACAGTTGCGTGAAGCATATCGTCTCAACAAGCATATCTTTATTGAAAGACTTGCCGAGAATCAGCACCTCGTTATTGCCTTCATTTGGCTGAGTGACGAACTCTTTGATTCGTCCGTTATACAAAGTAAAATGCAAAAACTGTTACTCAGAATCGGAGAAACGATTGATGATTGATGGTTGATGATTGATGGTTCTTTCTCCGCTTTGCTACGGAAGCATCGGGCAAGCCCGCTGAACGGACGATTGAAGGTTGAAGATTGATGATTGATGGTTCTTTCTCCGCTTTGCTACGAAAGCATCGGGCAAGCCCGCTGAGCGGAAGGTTGACGATTGATGATTGAAGGTTGATGTTTAAAGTTTCATGCTTTGTGCTTGAAACTTTTTTTGATTTTTCAATTGTTAGGCATTCTCTCGCGCCAGCCTTCTCCCCATTATGGGGGAGATGCCCGGAGGGCAGAGAGGGTCTTTTGTATATTTGTTTTACGGTACCGGATCGTACCCGCTTCCTCCCCACGGATTGCACCTTAAAATGCGCCAAATAGCCAAGAGTAGTCCCTTGATAGGTCCATGCTTTTTTAGCGCCTCAACGGCATATTGGCTGCAAGTGGGGGTAAACCTGCAAGCCGATGGGGTAAGGGGTGAGATGCATTTCTGGTAGAAACGGATGGGTAAGATAAGCAACCACGCAACGGCCTTCCCTAACAAGTTGAAGGGGAGGCAGAAATAGTACCATATCTTTCTCAAGGTTTCCATATTACAATTGTCCCGTCTCTATTTGTTGTACGATGCGTTCTACCAACTTGTCGTCATCGTCGGGGCGATAACTCTTCTTCAAACTGGCACCAAAAGTCCATGCAAAGACTTGGTAGAATGCTGCACGAGTGGGACCCAAGAAGGCTTGTACGAGTTCGTAAGAAGACTGGTGGCACTCACGGTCAACAAGCTTGATGAGCAGTTTGCCTTGCGAGAAGGTGAGTTTCTTCATCTCGGGTGTGAACTGCTCCTTGATGTCGCGCTCTACGGCCTTTATGTGCTGGTCCTTGCTTTTCTCGTCGGGAAGCATCTCCAGCACTGCGTACGTCTCGGTGATGATGCGCTTGCACCTTTGCGCAATGGGCAAGGTCTTCTTTACGTTGTTCACCATCTTGTTCCACTTCTGGCGTTGTTTCTCGTTTTTGAACACCATAGGTGGGTACACGGGAAGTTCGGGCATCAAGTACACCCACATCTCCTCTCCCTCGTAAATTTCGGGGTCCTTATAGCGGTAGAACTGCAGGTTAATCATACTGTTCGACTCCACTTCACTACGCGACCTCTTACGCTCCATCATCTGATTCAGGTCGATGGGCGTGTCATAGTTTGTCTGTGCCTTGATGGGCAACTGAAGCAAACTAATCAAGCAGATAAGTATGAGTCGTTTCATGCTTTAACTTCTTTCTTTCCAGAATGTAGGCATAAACAAGAAGAGCACCGTGTAGATCTCAAGACGTCCCATGAGCATATAGAAACTCATCAGCCACTTCGAGACCTCGTGTACATGCATAAAGTTAGAGGTGGGTCCTACCGTTCCGGTACCAGGACCGACGTTGCTCAGCATCGAAACGCAACTGCCAAGACTGGTATCTACGTCCAAACCGAAGAACGTGAAGACTACCATTCCGATAATCACCAGAATCACGTAGATGAAGATGAATGCCAAGGCACGTCGCACACGATCATCGCCAACTACCTGACCCGAGATTCGGATGCTTCGAATCATTCTGGGATGTATCTGGAGGATGAACTCCTTCAGCATACTCTTCATGCACACCAATACGCGGATAACCTTGATTCCACCAGCCGTACTTCCTGCACATGCACCAATGGCCATCACCACTACGGTTGGCATCCAGAATGAGTCACCCCAGGCCACGTAGTCGCAATACTCGCCGGCGAATCCGGTGCTCGACATGCACGTACTTACATGGAACAGCGATGTTCGTATGGTCTCCTCTGTTGTCAGGGGCAAAGTACCCGTTGCCGACATGGGGGTGGGGGCAAAGACGAACAACAGCGCGAAGAATACTACCGCCGAGAACCAGATGAAGAGGAAGGCGCGTAGCTCTTCGTTCTTCCAAAGCACCTTGGGGCGACGTATGCTCATGTAGTAGTATAGCGAGAAGTTCACGCTCGAAATCACCATGAAGAAGGTGGCAGCATACTCTATGAAGCCACTGTCAAAGAAGGCTATGCTCTTATCGTGCGTACTGAATCCGCCCGTGGCAATGGTTGTGAGCGCATGGCATACGGCATCAAAGAATCCCATAGGACCCATCCAATACACCAAGGCGCAGGCACCCGTAAGAATCAGGTAGATAACCAGCAAACGGCGGGCAGTACTGCCAATCTTTGGACGAAGACGGTCCAAACCGATACCCGTTACTTCGGCTGCAAAAATATTACTGTTCTTTAAGTCGTAGACAGGAATCAAGGCAAACGAGAAGACGACGATACCCAAACCTCCCATCCATTGCGTCAGACTGCGCCAGAACAGGATGCCGTGTGGCATATCGTCCAATCCGCTCAGTACTGTAGCACCGGTTGTCGTGAAACCGCTCATCGCCTCGAAGAAGGCGCTGGCAACGTCAATTTTCAGGTAGATGATGTACGGCAACATGCCGACAACAGAGAACACTACCCACGAGAGTGCCACAATCATGAAACTGTCGGCACGTGTCAGGCGCTTCGAACCGTTCTTTCCAACCAGTAATTTCGAGGCGGCTCCTACTGCCATGCAAATCAGGGCCGTGATGCCCAGGCATTGCCAGTCGTCCTCGCCTTTCGCAAAATGATAGTAGAGCGCAACGAGGAAGGCGAGGAGAACGAAGGCTCCCTCAACCATTAACAATATGCCGAAAATACTCTTTTTCATTTTGCTTTATTCAACGTGAAAACGTTAACCTAACCGATTTGTTGTCCTGCCCTTGCCTGGCACGCATCAATAGCTTGCCGAGCATTCTATGCCCAGTGCCAGCACTCTGTCGCGGATGGCATCGAGCGTTTCGCGGCTGGCTTTGCGAAGCAAAGGCGAGGGTGTCTCTCTGTCCACCGTATAGATCATCACCTTTTGCGGTTGTATGCGTGCCACGGCCTCAAGCCAGGGGGTCACATACTGTTCCGAGCAGTTGCTCACATCCTCGCCCTCATGCTCGCCTTCCATGAACATCGTCTGTATGATGATACGCTCGTGCATCTCGGTGAGCCATTTTATCTGCTCCTCCACGTCGTAGTGTCCGCAGGGACGGTCAACCTTTTCGATGTACCCGGGCGATACGGTATCAAGTTTCATGATGGCGTTGTCGAACATGCGCAGGGCCTCGCGCACCTCGGGTTTGCTGATGCGGGTGGCATTGCTCAGTATGCTCAACTTGGCATTGGGGAAGTATTTGTCGCGCAAAGCAGCCACCTCCTTCACTATTTCCGCGAATTGTGGATGCACGCTGGGTTCTCCGTTGCCGGCAAAGGTCAGTACGTCGGGCGTTGGACCGTTTTTCTGCATATCCTGCAGTCGGGCTTCCAATGCCGTCTTTACCTCCTCGGTGGTGGGCAACGACTGATGAGCACGGTGCTGGCTGTTGTAACCGCATTCGCAGTAAATGCAGTCAAACGAGCACACTTTGCCGTCGGCGGGTAACAGGTTGATGCCGAGCGACACACCGAGCCTGCGGCTATGCACAGGTCCGAAAATGGGGGATGGATAAATTACAGTACTCATCGTTTTGAAAGGATGCTTTTTTGCAGCTGCAAAGATACGAATATTATTTGTATTGCATCGTTTTTTTACAAACTTTAATCTTTTACGTCCCTGTTTTTTATTCCGTGATTCCTTTTTGTGTTGTTTGCTGTGTGGTCACACGTCAAGAGGTTGTCTCACACGAAGGTACGAAGAGCACGAAGTTACTCCTTTTCTTCCTCTTTTCCTCTTATGTGTGTGTACTCAAAGTCCAATTAAAGTCCAATCAAAGTCCAATTAAAGTCCAATGTTTCCTTAAATTCTTTGTAGTTTCATTGTAACTTAATCGGTATTTAATTGGTTGCAGAGTAGATACACTTCGCAAGAAGTCTTTTCACTGGGAACTGAGCCCTCCCCCTTTTTTGGGGGGGATGGAAGGGGGCTCCATAAAAAAACGAGAACAAACATTTCGTTCATTCTCGTTTATTTTTGTTCCCAAGGGAGAACCCTTGGGAACTATCAAATGATACTATACTTTCGCCTACGGGACGAAAGTGGGAGGGCGGGGAGAGTCCCTTAACTGAAGATGATGGTCTTGTTCTTGTAGGTGAGTATCTTGCGCTCAACGTGCTTCTTGACGGCACGCGAGAGGACAATCTTCTCCAGGTCCTTACCCTTGAGGACGAGGCTGTCGGGCGTGTCCTTGTGGGTGATGCGCACCACATCCTGCTCGATGATGGGACCTGCATCCAGTTCGGTGGTGACGTAGTGGCTGGTGGCACCGATAATCTTCACGCCACGCTCGTATGCCTGATGATAGGGCTTGGCACCGATGAAGGCGGGAAGGAATGAGTGATGGATGTTGATGATGCGGTTGGGGAAAGCCTCGATCATCTCCTCGCTGATAATCTGCATGTAGCGGGCCAGAACGATGAAGGTGACATTCTCCTTGCGGAGCAGATCCATCTCGGCAGCCTCAACCTCGGCTTTGTTGCTCCAGTCCTTCTTGATGCTCCACACGTAGTAGGGGATGCCAAACTGCTCTGCCACATAACGAAGGTCCTCGTGATTGCTGACGATGCAGGGAATCTCTACGTCCAGCTCGCCTGCCTTGTAGCGTGCCAGGAGGTCGTACAGACAGTGGCTCATCTTGCTCACGAAGAGTGCCATGCGGGGTTTGACGTGATTGAAGTAGAGGTTGAAGTGCATCTCATAGCGCTGACCGTAGAGCGTGTCGATGAACTCGCTGATTTTGTCGTTGGGAATGAGGAAGTTTTTCAACTCCCACTCAATACGCATGAAGAACATGCCGTCTACCTGATCAACGTACTGGTCAAGATAAACGATGTTACCATGGTTATCCGTGATGAACTTGGTTATTTCCGTGATGATGCCCAATTTGTCGGGACAATGTAAAAGCAGAATGGCTGTCTGTTCCATATTTTTTTTTTATTTATCTTTTTCGCTTGAAGAAATCCTTCATGAGTGAGGCGCATTCCTGCTCGAGCACTCCGCTCAGGACTTCTGTTTTTGGGTGAAGAGCCTCGGGGGCAAAGCGCTGGTAGCCACGCTTCTCGTCGCGTGCACCGAAGACGAGGCGACCCAGTTGTGCCCAGCCAAGGGCACCGCCACACATGATGCAAGGTTCCACGGTGACATAAAGCGTACACTCGTTGAGGTACTTCCCGCCCAGATACTCGGCTGCTGCCGTGATGGCCTGCATCTCGGCATGGGCGGTGACGTCGGGGAGGCGCTCCGTCATGTTGTGGGCACGGGCAATGATGGTGCCTCGGCACACCATAACCGCTCCCACGGGAATCTCGTCGTCATCAAAGGCCTTCTGTGCCTCGATGAGGGCTTGCTTCATGTATTGCTCGTCAGTATTCATTGTCACTTCTACTTAATGACGTGCGTATCCAGCGCATAGACCTTCTCCATGTTGCCTGCATGGGTGATGGCATCGGTCTTGGCAGAGAGGTTGTCGAGATAGGTGACGATGACAGCCTCCTGCATGCAAGGTACCACGGGACTGCCCCAGTCGCGCTGACCATGGTGAGCCAGGACGCAATGCACAATGCGACTTTGTTCTGCATCGTCCACACCATGCTTCTTCAACTCATCGTGGAGTTTGTAAGCCGAAATATAGATGTGCCCCAAAAGGTACATGGCCTCTTGTGTCTCACCCTCCTTGTTGTATTCGAATACCTTGCCGTAGTCGTGGAAGAGGACGGCAAGGATGACACGCTCGGGTTTTACGTCATCGTATGGAAGGACGGGGTAGAGCCCCTCGAACATGTGAAGCATCTGCCACGTATGGTTCAGCAATCCGCCGGGAAAAGCATGGTGCACGCTTGTGGCTGCGGGATACTTGCTGTAAGGGGCATAGAGCTTCTCGGCAAAGTCCTCGATGATGGCTTTCAGTTTGTCGTCGTTGCAGAACGACAATAGGTTCTTGACGGTGGCATCCCACTTCTCGCGCTCCACGGGACGTGGAATAAGGTGGTAGAGAGGATGCTCGGGAGAGGCCAATTTGAAGTCCTCTTGGCGTGAGGGCATCATGTCGCTGAGATTGGCAGACTTCTTGCCTGCATTGTCGCGAATGTTGAGAAAGCGTACCAACTGTCCTACGGCAGGTCCCTGTGTAGGAGCCACATCCCATACGGCAAGCGTGATGGTTTCTTCCAAATTGGCGAGTTTCAAGGTGACAAAGGGTGAACCCTTGCTGGTTATGCCATTGGAGCGACTAAGCGTGATGTATTCCATACTCTTGAAATTGAAAGTTGAAGGTGAGTTTAGCGTTTAGCGTTTAAGAACTCTAAGCTCTGAACTCTGAACTCTGAACTCTAAGCTCTAACTAAGCTCTAAACTCTAAACTCTAAACTCTAAACTCTGAACTCTGAACTCTAAACTCTAAATCTATTTAGCATTGTATAGTTTCGGAATTTTTCTGTATTCTCTGGCAATAATGTTGGCCTATCCCTTCAATCGCAAGGCGCGCTTGATGGTGAAAGGCCACATTAATACGTTTCGTATTCTGCGTCGCCAGGTTGAGAAGGATGCCCGTTATGTATGGTTCCATGCAGCTTCGTTGGGAGAATTCGAGCAGGGGCGTCCTTTGATGGAGCGTTTCCGCCGTGAACATCCCGAATATAAGATTCTTCTGACGTTCTTTTCCCCCTCGGGTTACGAGGTGCGCAAGAACTATTCGGGAGCAGACATCATTTGCTATCTGCCTTTCGATACGCCGGGCAACGTGATGAGTTTCTTCCGTTTGGTGCATCCAGATATGGCATTCTTCATCAAGTACGAGTATTGGAATAACTTTTTCCTGGGTTGCCGTCTCAAGCATATCCCCATCTATATGGTGAGTGCCATTTTCCGTCCTTCACAGGGTTTCTTCCATTGGTGGGGTTTCTTCCGCAGATGGGCACTCCACAATGTTACGCACTTCTTTGTGCAGAACGAGGAGTCAAAGCAGTTGCTGGCCAGTCGAGGATATACGAATGTTACGGTAACGGGAGACACACGCTTTGACCGTGTTGTCGATATCAATCGTCAGGCTAAGGACATTCCTTTCATGGAGCATTTCAAGGCTGGCTCGCCTATATTGGTAGCGGGTAGCAGTTGGACACCTGACGAGGATGTCATCATTCCTTATTTCAATGAGCATCCTGATTTGAAGTTGGTACTGGCTCCTCATGTCATTGATGAGTGGCATTTGCGCGAGATAGAGAGTAAGTTGAAACGTCCCTCGTTGCGTGTGTCTCAGGCATCAACCGAAAATATCGAAAAAGCAGAGTGTTTGATTGTTGACTGCTTCGGTTTGCTGAGTAGCATATATCGTTATGGTGAGGTTGCCTATGTAGGTGGCGGTTTTGGCGTTGGCATCCACAATGTGCCCGAGGCTGCTGTTTATGGCATTCCCGTGATGTTCGGTCCCAACAACAAGAAGTTCCAGGAGGCGCAGGATTTGTTGCGTTTAGGAGCCTGTTACGAGGTGACCGATGCCGCATCTTTCAACTCATTGATGGACCGTTTCTTCTATACCGAACCCGAATTCCTTGCCCGTTGCGGTAAACTGTCTGGTGAATATATCAGGAATAATGCGGGGGCTTCAGATATTATCTGGAAGGAACTGAAGTTATAATCTTAGCAGATAATAGATAACAAGACTGGCGCAATAAACGTGTGAAACACATGCTTGTTGCGCCAGTCTGTTTTGTTTATGTTGTCTGGTCGACGTTAGTTGCTCTTGTAATCCTCGCTTGTTGTTACATTCTGGGTGTTGTCAGGATTGCAGTCTGCTTTGCGGAACCAATCGCTATACTCAATGTAGTGAGCGGCATAGGTCTTGTTGAGCGACTGTGCCTGCTCGGGATCTACCTTCTTGATGAACTTGGCAGGCACACCGCCCCAAAGTTCCCCATCGCCAATCTGAGTGTTGCTCAGTACCAATGCACCGGCAGCAACGATAGCACCTTTACCCACCACGGCATGGTCGAGTACTGTGGCACCCATGCCAACCAAAGCACCATCTTTCACCTCGCAACCGTGCAGGGTTACGCAATGACCGATGGTCACGTCGTCGCCAAGGATGCAAGGAGCCTTGCCGTTGAGGGTGTGGATGCAACTGTTGTCCTGTACGTTGGTGCGGTTGCCAATCTTTACGAAGTGCACATCGCCTCGGATAACGGCATTGAACCATACTGTACAGTCGTCACCCATTTCTACGTCGCCTACAATGGCTGCTCCTTCCGAGAAGTAACAGTGTTTTCCAAAACGAGGGGCAGGCATTCCCTCCAATTTCTTGATAATTGCCATATATTCTTTCTTAAATGATAATTTTGCAAACTTAACTTTTGACGAGTCAGAAATTGATTCCTTTTGACCTCTATAATGTCTTTAGTTTCTTACTAAAGTTTTTGATTGTCTTCTCAACTTCTGTCTTCAGTCTTCTCAGCCTCTACAAGCTTACTGCCTTTGTTGCCTCCTTCAGCCATGCCTTGTCATCCTCGTCGAGATGTGGTGCGAGGGTGTCGTATACATGCTGGTGGTACCAGTTGAGGTAATCGATTTCGTCTTGTTGCATCTCGTTGAAGTTGATGGGCGTGGTGTCGATGGGACAAAGGGTGAGAGGCTCCAGTTGCAGGAACTCGCCGAACTCGCCATCCTTGAAGTGGGTGATGAGCATCGTGTTCTCCGTGCGACAGCCATGCTTGCCGGTCTTGTAGATGCCGGGCTCATTGGTGACGGTCATATTAACCAGCAGAGGCGCTGGCATATAGTTCATGCGGAACTGGTGAGGTCCCTCGTGTACGTTGAGGTAACTGCCCACTCCGTGTCCTGTACCATGCAGATAGTTGATGCCTTCCTGCCACATGGCATAACGGGCGCAGATGTCTATTTGCGTGCCACTTGAACCTGATGGGAACTTGGCCATGGCCAAACGGATGTGTCCACGGAGCACCAGCGTATAATCGTGCTTTTCCTCCTCGGTAAGGGGACCTAATGCGATGGTACGCGTGATGTCGGTTGTTCCGTCCTGATATTGAGCACCACTATCAAGCAAGAGCAGTCCTTTGGGGTCAAGAGGGATGTCGGTCTCGGGAGTGGCTTCGTAGTGTACGATGGCGCCATGAGCTCCGTAACCGGCAATGGTGTCAAACGAGATGTCGCGGTACAGCGGTTGCTCGGCACGCAGACTTGTCAGTTTTTGGTCAATGCTGATCTCTGTCTGCCCTCCGGCCTCTACGGCAGGTTTAAGCCAGCGCAGGAATTTCACCAATGCAATGCCATCCTTGAGCATGGCGCTATGGTATCCCTTGATTTCGCTTTCGTTCTTGACGGCTTTGAGCATCGCAATAGGCGACTGCTGGTTGTAGACTATGCTGACGGGGTCGATTGCATTGTACAGACTGTAATTGGTGGTACGGAAGTCCATCATGACGTCATATTCGCCTACTGCCAAGTCTTCTTCGATGTTCTCGTACTCATCCACCTCTACGCCTTCTGCCTCAAGATACGCCAAAACCTCTTCGGGTAACTTCTCGGGATTGATGTAGAGGACACAATCTTTTTTCGTGAGCAATACATAACTGACGAATACGGGATTGCAATGTACGTCCGTTCCGCGAAGGTTCAACAGCCATGCAATCTCGTCGAGCTGACTGATGACGAGGGCTTCTCCCTTCAGCTTCTCGCGTACTCGCTCAATCTTGCTTCTGGTTGATTCTCCGGCGAGTTCTATGGGGTGTATTTCGACAGCATGGGTGGGAATCTCGGGACGGTCCTCCCACAGATCTTCGACAGGGTCGAAGGCGGTTTCAACCTCTATGCCAGATGCAGAGAGTTCTTCTGTCATTTCCTCCACGCTGTTGATGGTATTCACCCATCCGTCCATACCAACCACATCGCCTTCGTCGAGTTGCTCGCTGAGCCATTCAGCAATGGAGGATGTTCCTTCTATGTTTATCTTCATCAAAGAGAAGGGTGTTCCTTCCAACTGCTCGGTGGCTGCCAGGAAGTAGCGTGAGTCGGTCCAAAGGGCTGCACTTTCCATGGTGACAACTGCCGTTCCTGCCGAACCGTTGAATCCGCTTATCCATTCGCGTGACTTCCAGTGGTCGGGCACGTACTCTCCGCTATGTGGGTCGGTACTGGGAAAGATGAAAGCACTAAATCCGTTTTCGTCCATCCACTCTCTTAATGCCTCTACTCTTTGTGTTATTTTTATGTTTTCCATAGTTCCATTATTCTTTTTTGCAAAGATACTTCTTTTTTGCGACATCGTCTTGTTTTTCTCTCCTTTTTTTCGTTATTTTGCGTGTGAAACTTTATAAATAAATCATTATGGTTCTTGATACACTCGACAAACTCCAGCAGTATGCTGGTCTCAATCCTCTCTTCCCCGAAGTACTCCGTTTCTTGGCTGAGCATCCTCTGGATACGCTTGCTCCTGGTCGTCACGACATTCTTGGCGATGACCTTTTCGTCAATATTCAGGATGTTTCTCCCCGCGGTCGTGCAGAGGCTAAGTTGGAAAGCCACCAGCGCATGATTGATATTCAGATTCCTCTTTCGGATAGTGAGGAGATGGGCTATTCTCCCTTGTGTGACCTTTCCGATGCGCCTTATGATGCTCAGAAGGATATCAGTTTCTACAACGAGGTTCCACAGACCTATTTCACGGTTAAACCCAATCAGTTTGTCATTTTCTTTCCTCACGATGGACATGCTCCTGCCATCTCTTCAAAACCTTTCAGAAAGGCTATTTTCAAGGTAAAGGCGTAATAGATAACCTGCATGAAAATGCAGGTTATCTATGGATATTCCTGTCTGAACCATTGCTCAAAAATAGGGTCTGTCAGGGTAGTAAAGCCTTTGCTCGTTTCCACCAGTTCCTTGTCTTCAAGACTTGTCTTCAGACGTGCAATGTTCGATTTTGTTCCGAGTCGATATTTGTCGATGATGGCTTTACTGCCAAAGTCACTATGCACTCCGTCGCAAATCGCCTTAATGAAGTTCATTTGGTAGGAAGTCAATGTCTCTATTCTGCTTTGGAATAAGGCAGAGTTCTGACGATAAAGTTCCTTCACTCCATTGTTGAATACTTCTTCGTCTACCTCTTTTTCGGTTTCTGCAAAAACATCCCAAGCGAGTTCTTGTACATACGAAGAATACCCGTCAGTTAATGCTACGATCTTCATGGCAAATTCTTCGCTGATCTGCTTCCCGCCACATTCAAAGCGCTCCCGTATGTATCTTGTCCAATCTTCAGTTGGTATCTTGTCCAGAAATACAGTTTCCCCAAACTTGTAGAAAGGCATGCGTCGGTTTTGGAAGATTTTCATCATCAAGTGTTTCTTGCTTCCATACATACAGTAAGACGTGTCTTTGTGGTGCTGCCATATTCCTCGCATTCTTTTTTGCACGTTCAGACTATCAGGAAATTCACCCACTTGCTGAAACTCATCAATACAGACAATAATGTGGTAGCCTCTTTTTTTTGCAATTACCTCTGGCAGATTAAGTACCTCTTCGGGCGAATACATCTCCGGGGTTATTCCGAGTGACAGGGAGAACTCCTGGGCTGGGTCGGACGAGTATTTTATGGTGGGTGTTAGTCGTCCGAGAAACTCTCTGACCGTACTTGCCACTAAATCCATTGTGCCAGCAGTTTGTTTCATGATGGTCGAAGCGAAACGGTTGAGGAAGTCGTATTCGCTTCTGCAATCATAAATGTCCATGCAGATAATCTTGATGCCCTTGTCAGTTACTTCGTTTCTGACTTTGTTCACCAAGGATGTCTTTCCCATTCTTCGAGGCGATATGAGAATAGTGTTGAGTCCGCTTTCAAAACAGAGTTTCAGTCGTTTCGTCTCCTTGACTCTATCCGTAAAGTTGTCTCCTTCAACAGCTGTTCCGTATATAAATGGCTTTCTCATATTCTCATTATTTTATTGTTTTACAATGCAAAACTACAAAAAAAATACTTGGTACACAAGTTTGTGGACCACAAACTTGTGTACCAAGGTGCAAATTGTTCCAAAATGAGGGGAAAAGCGAGGAAATGATGTCGTGAAGTGTTATAATTCAGTAAACTTGACATGATTTTCTTGCTCTTCATGCAATCTATGTAAGATCCATCGGCATGAGAGGCATTTTTGGCCTTCGGGAATGTATCGGGAACATATCGGGAATGTATTGGGAACGTATCGGAAAGGTAACGGGGTGAAGGAAAAATCCCGACATAAGACTGCTGTCTCATGCTTTTACTTGTACAAGGAAACTTTCCAACCATTCTTATTTGCGTTTGCTTGTTTTTTGTGGGAAATAGCCTTTTCGTCACTCTGTGAAATTGAAACAAACTAAAAAGTGATGGAGAGGGTGGGAGTGACAGACCATTTCCCTCACAAATCCTCCACTCTTCCTCCGTGGTTTGCTCGGAGATTGTCCATCGGTTCTCCATCGATTGTCCATCGATTGTCCATCGAATCGATGGAGAACCGATGGTGATACTATGAAGATGCTACGAACCAGTCTAAGAGCCAGCACGAAGGTACAGGGTAGAGGATTTGTGGGTCAAAAAGAGATGTTCTTTGCGCCTCTGCGTCTTTGAGGTTTTAAAATTATAAGCGAAAAGACTCTTGCGCCAGTTTTCAAGTTTTTCTTGTAGCGAGTTCAACGCTCTTTTCAAGAAAAATAGCACGAGTTATGAATAATTTTTATACCATAGGGCAAATTTATTATAGGTATAATAATTATGAGTATAATAAAATTGATAAATCCTTTTTGTTAAGCATTTACGACTTTTTCTTGGCAGAGTGGTATGCTTGATGGGAGAAAAAAATTGGGATTACCAATCGTAATCCCAATCAATGCCGTCCTCAGTATTGTTGAAGGACTCTATCTTGACATCATAGTCTCCCTTGCCCCCCACGCTGATGCCCTCGCTGTCATCCAGCAAGTTGTGGGATGCATTCAACTTGATGCATTTGATGTGTGGCTTGCAATAATCTCTTTTCATGCAGTTTTCTTTTTGGGGAGAGTCAACAGGTCAATATTTTTTTGGGGGTCAACGAGTCAACGAGGTTTTTGAGGTCAACAAGTCAACAGGTCAATAAGTCAACTAGTAGAGGGAACCGTGAATCGTTGGCTATCCACAATGCATTGGCAAAGGTAGGAAAAAGAATTGAAAGAACGTTGCTTTATGCTCAAAAAATGTCCATCGGGAAAGGAAAATGTAACATCACGATATTTATTCCTCCTTATTTGTGGTGGTATAGTGCCCAAATAAATGATTCAAGTTTCGCAGGTTTGCGAAACTTGAATAAACGACTATTCCCATTCAATCAGCTCGGGACTGAGGGGTATGCGTCGTGCTTCTGCTCGGCCTCCGGAAATGGTATAGAAGCTGGCAATGGCGGGTTGGAAGTGACTCTGGAAGACGTTGCGAATGCGTGAGATCTTCTCATTGCATGAATTGCTGAGCGGACTTGCCAGGTTGAGGATGCCGGCAAGGGCACGCGACGGGAGGAATCCATTGTTGATGCGACAGTACAACTCCTTCATCTCATCGATATGGTCGGAGAGGTCTTTCTGGTAGATGCCTTCCGGATGACGTAAGAGCAAGAGATATAATACTTTATCGAGCGGAATCATGTCGATGACTGTGTTTGGGAAGTCGGGCAAGAGGATGGTGCCGTTCTTGAGGATAAGCATGCGACTTGGTTTGACAGCCGGGGCGAATATCTTTTCCAGCACGCTTTCGGGAAGGCCATGCGAGCGGAGAAGGTCAAGCTTACGTTGAATGTCAAAGATGAGTTGCTCCTCGTCGGGCGTGAGTTGAGGCTCGGGTGGGATACACTCGTCGTATTCTGCCTTGAACGAAGCGTGATTGGGGTGTGAAGATGCTGTGGGAAGTTCTTCTTGATAATCGTATGTTGTGCCAATACAGCATAATACGTCCTCTTCGATGTCTTCATACTCAGGCTTGCAGGAATCGCTTTCGCATGATTCGGGCATCGGTGCATCCCTGCAAACATTCTTCTTTTCTTTTTCGAATGGGGTGGTACTAGGGCAAATGAGTCCAGTAATAGACTCCCAAAGACTTGACCTTTCCGGTTTGTACCCCTCTTCGCTTCTGTCACAAAGGTCGAAGAAGTGGCAGAATGAGGCGTTGGGATTATTGTCATTGACACGTAGACCGCACAAATCCTGATAATTGTCTGCATCTGAATAGCAGAGTACGATGGCTGGCGTGGAACCCAACAATGTCTTTGCCTGCAAGACATCATAGAGCATTGAGGCACGAAGGGGTAGGGGAGTGGTGAACTGTCGAGAGGGATCCCAGTATGCCATTTGCTCGGGGGTGAGTGTGGTGGCAGGAAGGTATACGAAGTCCATTCTTCGCAAGGCAAAACGCTTTTTCAACTCCTCGTAGTGAGACGAGATGTAGGCGTTGGCTTGCTCATGGAACTCGTCTTCCAAGTAGATGACAGTATTGTGTTCAATGGGCATACTTGTGTTGAACGCACGGACTTCTACGAGCGCCTTGTCACCCCTGATGAGTTGAAGCAGTCTTTCGCGATGTATCATGGTTTTAATCTTTTTCAAGTGCAAATATACAAATAATATCACACGAAGGCACGAAGAAGGGGATTTTTTTTGTGACAACAGTCAACAAGTCGATGGGGCAACAAGTATAGAAGTCAACGAGTCAACAAGTCAACGAGTCAACGAGTCGATGAGTGTACAGACAACGGCAGATGGTCAACGAACCCGACGTGCGACAAACAGGTCAATAGGCCGTCAACCATCTACCCTCAATCTTCCATCCTCCGCTCAGCAGGCTTGCCCGATGCTTTCGTAGCAAAGCGGAGAAAGAATCCTCCATCTTCAATCCTCAATCCTCAATCTTCAACCTTCAATCCTCAATCTTCAATCCTCCATCTTCAATCTTCAATCTCCAATCCTCAATCTTCCATCTTCCATCTTCCATCCTCAACCTTCAATCCTCAATCTTCCATCTTCCATCTTCCATCTTCAATCTTCAATCCTCAATCCTCCATCTTCCATCTTCAATCTTCAACCTTCAATCTTCAATCCTCAACCTTCAACCTTCAATCCTCAATCCTCAATCCTCAATCTTCAATCCTCCCCCCTCTTCGCTCGTTCTATTTTTCCCCTTCTTCCTTCTCGAAGTATCCTTCTTTGTCGGCCAAGTCAGACATCTTGCATTCTGTTGGACGAGCACTCATTCTCTCGCTCAGTTTTGCGAAAAAGCCTCTGCGTGAACGGCGTTCCCTCTCCCACATGTGCTTGGTTCCAACCTCATCTTGTTCGAAAGCCATGCAACAATTTATGCCCAGGTCTGCGCTGGTACGCTCCACGTCAATATTGGCACCAATGAAGGTAAATACCCAGTCCTGCTTCTTCATGTCCTCGATGAGGGCACAAATGGCACGGTGATTGTACTCTCGTGACGAGTTCTCCTCGCCATCTGTGATGATGGTTACGAGTACGGAGTCGGCGGGAGCCACGTGCTTGCGGAGTTCGGTAATGCCATTGCCGACAGCATCGTATAGAGGTGTGCAACCTCCGGGCTGGTAGTCTTTGCTCTCGATGTCCTTGGCATCGTTGGCAGGAGTCGCATTGTAGAGCGTGCGTACGCCTCCGCTGTTGAAGAAGATAACCGAAACGAGGTGCTCCTGCTCGGGATTATCGTTTTGCACCATGCGTACGGTCTGCAAGGTCTCGTTAAGTCCGTTAACAGTCTGGCGCTGAATGCATGACATGCTACCACTCTCGTCTACGATGATAAGATTGAATACTCTTTTTTTCATAATGTTCTCAGTTTTTTTTGTATGGTTTTGTAATTCGTTGTTTCACGATGCAAATATACTGCATTACTAATGGCATGCCAAGTATTTTTTTTCAACAAGGGTTGTTGAAACGGACAGTTCGCCCATTTTAGGGCGTTTTTATGCCCATTTTTTTTGTAATTAGGGTAAAAAGGATTAACTTTGTGGAGAAATCACATTATTATTAATTATAAAAGAAAAACTGTTATGAAAACATTCAGGAAATTGGCAATGACAATGACGCTTACACTCTCGTTGTCTGTTTCGGCTCAGGATTTTGGTCACCCCAAGGACAAGGCTTTTTACAAGGCTCATTGGAATGAGATTGTGAAGGACTTGGGTCCCGACGCGTATATCGGCAATGCACAATATGTATTGCACGACTTCAACAAGGATCATAGTGCAGAACTCTACCTTTGGCTTGGACATGGCGAAGAGTACTTGTATAGCATCAAGAACAACAAGGTGGTGCGTGTGAGCGAGACTGCCCGTACCGTGGAGGATGAGTTCTGGTTGGGTTCGTTCTATGCTCACTTCATGGCTCCCTATGAGATGTTGCTCGACAAACCCGTCAACCAGGAGTACGAATCGGAACAGCATCTTTACGAAGCGTACGATGTTCCCGGTATTTGGTTCAAGTTGCATCCCAAGGTAAAAGGCACCTTCAACATCAAGACCGCCATTGAAGCCATTTACTGCTTTGATTGCGAATATATCGGTGATGCTCTTTATGCCCTTTATTCCGGACGGTATGACAAGGAAGAGGCAGAGGAGTATGTGGTTGACGTGCAGAACGGATATGCCAAGTATCAGTACAATACAAGCACCATGAACATGGTTGAGGTCTGCTACTGGAACATGGCTAACGGTGAGAAGTTGCTGGCTATGCACTACCACGTGTCGGGCAATCCTCAGGGCGATAATGTCGATCCTATTGAGCAGACACTCTTCATGAAGTACAATCCCAAGACCAAGGTTCTGAATCCCGTCGTAGCACCCATCCAGGGCTTCAACTTCCAGATGGAGTGCAACTTCTCGCTTCCTCGCAAGGGCAAGAATATCTCGCTTATAGCTGCAGACAACGATGAACTGAAGTGGACGGGAAGCGGTTTCAAATATTGATTCCACCAACTTCTTTAACTTCAATAAAACAAGAATTATTAATTTGCAGTAGATAAAATCAGAATGAAAAAGATAACCTTTTTGTTGTTTTCCTTCTTGGTTGCCTTGATGGCCAAAGCTGATTTGGAACATTATGCTTGGGAGTTAAACCTGGGTGAAAGTATTAAGATGAAACTCGAACTCCAGGAGAACAGCTTTGGCGTGTTGGCCGGTCAGTCAACCTATTACCGTAAGAATGGTTCGGAGTCGGTCATTTCGGTGTTCGGATTCCGTCTTGACCAAGACGAAGATGTTGTCTTTGCCGTCAAGGAGTATGATGGAACCAAAATATGCGGTGATATCACCTTGTATTTGAATAGCGGGTCGATCAGGGAAGGATTTTGGGCAATGGGTGAGAAGTCGTACGAGATGAACAATATCGAAGTACTTGAACCCGACTACTCAAAGCGTTTCTTCCATCCCGCAACAAGCGCATCAAAGGCGGTGGGCGAGTACGCCTTTAACTATGAAGGCGGTAATGGCGATGAGCTTGGCGGACATTGCGACCTGAAACTGGCGGGCAACCGTTTGAGATGGGAGATGGCACAGGTCACTCCTAACATTGCCGAAGGAAGCGGTACTTCTGTCTTCAAGGATGCCGGTTTCATCGGTAGGGTGAGCAACTTTGAGTTTGAGGCATATGTTGACGAACGATTCGTCTATGTCAAGCGCACCAATCCTGAGGATGGTGCCGTAGACGACTGGGGCGCATGGGCCACTCTGCAAGGCCTCTATGTGCGCAAGGGTATGAAGACCACTTCTGCCACTCCTGCCAAGACGACTGCCAGTCCTGCGTCGACTTCGAAGAAGCCTATCGACGGACTTGAAAACTGGAAGACCGCTGAGTATTTCACCGATGACGACCGTCAGGACCTCTCGCACGACTTCTATGGCGATGCACTTAACTACCTGACCGAGCATTGGAACAGCAATAATGATGCAGAGTGCCAGAATGCCAAGAAGCTCTTGTCGGCCAAACCACTTCCCCTCAAGGCTTCCGAGTTGCAGGGATATGGCCGTGTGCGCTCTATCCAGATGAAATCCGACGACGTCTACACATACAACTACTTCAAGTGCCGTTTTACGTGGGAGGTCGATAACCTGTTCTTTGAGAAGACCACAGGTTCGCAACGCAAGTGGGGACAGCTGTTCCGTATGAACGACTACTACATCAACCTCACGGGCTGTTATTATTACGAGGGCGACGAGATAACCTATTATCGCGATGAGAGCAAGCTCGTAGTGGGTCAGCTCAAGAAGGTGGCAGCCAACAAGGTGGTAATGCTGTTCCGCGGCAAGGATGGGTTCGAATTGTACGAGTTTGCCAAGTAGGACGGTTTTCTCTATAACTCGGTTCTGCGGAATGTGGCAATGCCGTTATCCCGGACACTTGCGATTGCCGTACGAGAAGGTGTGTAAAATGCTACCTAATGCCGTGTCTTGACTGTTCAGTTGCTAACTGTACTGGTCAAAACGCAATTGTGTTGCATTATTTCTGGCAAAAGTTTGGAAAGGAAAAGTATTTTTCGTATTTTTGCCGTGAATTAATCATGATGAAACACACGTGAAATTATTAAACTTTTAAAAAATATAGAATTATGGCTTTTTTAACTGACGAGAAACTCGTGATTGTAGGTGCCGGTGGTATGATCGGTTCAAACATGGTTCAGAGCGTTTTGATGCTCGGTCTTACTCCTAATATCTGTCTGTACGATATCTATGAGCCCGGTGTTCATGGTGTGTTCGATGAGATGTGCCATGTCGTTTTCCCCGGTGCAAACCTCTCTTATACCGTTGATCCCGCTGAGGCTTTCACAGGTGCTAAGTACATCATCAGCTCTGGTGGTGCTCCCCGTAAGGAGGGTATGACCCGTGAGGACTTGCTGAAGGGTAACTGCCAGATTGCAGCTGACTTCGGTGAGAACATCAAGAAGTACTGCCCCGATGTAAAGCACGTTGTGGTTATCTTCAACCCCGCTGACGTTACCGCTCTTACCGCTTTGATCCACTCAGGTTTGAAGCCCAACCAGTTGACCTCTCTCGCAGCTCTCGACTCTACCCGTCTGCAGCAGCAGTTGGCTCAGGAGTTCAAGGTTCAGCAGGACAAGGTTACCGGTGCTTACACCTATGGTGGCCACGGCGAGCAGATGGCAGTATTCGCTTCTAAGGCAATGATCGATGGCAAGCCTCTTTCTGAGCTTCCCTTGAGCGACGAGCGTTGGGCAGAGATCAAGCACATGACTACCCAGGGTGGTAGCAACATCATCAAGCTTCGTGGCCGCTCTTCATTCCAGAGTCCTGCTTACCAGGCTGTTAAGATGATCGAGGGTGCTATGGGTGGCGAGCCCTTCACCTGGCCTGCTGGTTGCTATGTAAACTGCGACAAGCTCGGTTACAAGAATGTAATGATGGCTATGCCCACCGTTATCGATAAGGATGGTGTTCACTTCACCGCTCCCGAGGGTACCGCTGAGGAGATGGCTGCTCTCCAGGCTTCATACGAGCACTTGCAGAAGATGCGCGACGAAATCATCGGTCTTGGCATCATCCCCGCTGTTGAAGATTGGAAGAACGACAACGTAAACTTGTAATCTGACACATACCTTTAGTATGATATATATAGCGGTCGCTCCCCATTCGGGAGCGACCTTTTTTTGTTAACATACTTCCTTTCTAACCTTAATAATTATACCGTAATTGCAATACCCATATTGCAATTTGATGTTTTTTGTGGAAAAAACGTGGAGCATGTTTTCTGAGTGAGAATATTTTGCTATATTTGTGAAATCCGCATCATTGAGGACAGCATGTAAACTTATTGTTAAACAACTAATAATTAAAACTATGAGATTTAAACTATCTTTGCAAGTTAATTCGAAATCAAGAAAATGCGAGATTCCCATTAATTACCAGTACCCGTTGCAGTGTGCTGTGTATGGCATTTTGAGCAAAAGCGATGTGGATTTTACTACGCATTTGCACGATCGTGGATACCAGTATCAAGATGGTGGTAAGATTTTTAAGCTTTTCACGTTCTCTAACTTAATCGTACCGAACTTTGGAATAGACAAAGAGCGTGAGCGCCTCGTCATTAAATCAGACATTGTGTATCTGTACATCAGTTTTCAACCCGAGAGAGATACCCAGCACTTTATCCAAGGCGTGTTTGCACAGCAGTCGTTCCGCATATACGATCAGCTGTCCGAATTGGAATTCATTATTCGTGAAGTCCAAGTGGTGCAACCATTGGAGTATTCGCCAGACGATGTGTTTAGCACTATGGCTCCGGTGTGCATCTCGCTCCGCAATGACAGGGGATATATGGACTATCTTCGTCCCGACCATCCACTCTACGAGACAGGTATTCTCACAGGACTTTTATCGCGTTACAGAACGATAACGGGCAAGGAGTACGAAGGTGAAACATACTGTCACCTCAAAGTGCTGTCAGAGCCCAAGTCTGCATTAGTCAATATTAAAGGTATTCGTGTGAGAGGTTATCGCTACAAGTTTCAGATTGACATACCGGAACCATTGATGCAGATTGCATGGGAGAGCGGTCTTGGCGAAAAGGGTAGTATGGGATTCGGAATGATAGAGAAAACAAATTAAACACGGATGAAAATATGAAAAAGTTGATAGTCCAGGATACAGAAATATCTTTATCGTACATTAACGATCAAGAATACATTTGTATAACAGACATGTTGAAGGCTAAGGATGGAGACTTCTTTGTTACGGACTGGCTTCGCAATCGTAATACAATGGAGTTTTTGGGAGTATGGGAACGAGTCTATAATCCAGATTTTAATTATGGCGAATTCGCCACAATTAGAAATCAGGCAGGATTAAATAGTTTTAAGATAAGTGTGAAGGAGTTTGTGGCTCGTACAAATGCCATTTCTCTGTATGCAAAAGCTGGTAGATATGGTGGAACATACGCACACAAGGATATTGCATTTGAGTTTGCTATGTGGATAAGTCCGGAGTTCAAAGTGTATGTTGTACGTGAATTTCAGCGTCTTAAAGAAGAGGAGCAGAGACTTGTAGGTTGGACAGCAAAGCGTGAACTGTCTAAGATAAACTATCGCATACATACGGATGCAAGTATCAATGAACTTATCTGTCTTTCCAATATGGAGAATTTGAATGCTGTCTTTATTAATGACGGAATACCACAGCATGAGCGTCTTGTACGACTTAACAAGATTGCGATACAGCAGATGAAAGTGCTTGAAGATGTAGGTGGAAGAAATCTGTTGAAAAATTGATAAAGAACGATGATTTATTGGAAAAATATGCAAATAATTCTTAAGTGCTAAAGAAATTATAGCACCTAACAACTATATTTGCAGTAAATTAATAAAACAGGTTTATGACGGTAGTCGAAAGAATAAAAACGTACTTTTGGATTACTTCTCTGTTAAAGCGAAGAAAATCCATATCTCTGGCAGATATAAACGAAGAATGGCGTCATTGTAGTTTTAATAGTGACGGGCTACCTTTTGAACGTAACACTTTCAGAAATTATCGTAGAGATATAGAGGAATTGTTCGATATAAATATTGAGTATAATGGTAAAGGCTACAGCATAGAGGATCCTACACCTTTGCGTGAACTTGATTTGCAAACTGCTTTATTGCATGATATTGAAAGTGTAGATTTCCTTTCACGTTTCCGTTCTCTTGGTTCGCATATCCAGACAGAGAAGATATTTGAAGGTCGCCAATATCTGAGTACAATAGCAGAATCTCTCAAGAGAAGCTATCGTTTAAAGATAATACATCAGAAATTCAAGGATGAGGAAGCTCGTGCCAAGGTAATTGAACCATATTGTCTTAAAGCCGTAAAACGCAGATGGTACATTCTTGCTCGCGAGTTAAATAGTTCACGTCTTAAGACATTTGCTCTTGATCGAATCTTAGAACTCGAATTGACAAAGGAGCACTTCAAACCAGACGAGTCAGTTAATGTAGAGTCTTATTTCGATAACAGCTATGGTATTGTGGTTGACGAATCGAAAGTAGACACGGTTCATATACGCACATCGGAAAAGACCGCTCCATATATCCGAACTCTCCCACTACACAAATCACAACGTGAGGTGGTTCCATGTGAATTTACATTCCGCATAGCTAAAACGTTGGATTTCCAGAACGAACTTCTTCGACATGGCGAAGGCATCGAGGTTCTTGCCCCCGAAGACTTACGCAAGGAGTTCAAGGCGAGGATAGAAAAGATGAAAGCTATGTATGAGAAATAATAACCTTAACAAGGCTTGTTCCTGAGAAAGGTTTTGTGGAAAGAAATAAAAGTTGTAGATTTGCAAAAAAGATGTAAAATACAAATTGATATAACTAGAATATATGATAAGAGAAATTATCAATTACACAAGGGATCTTATTGAGGATATTCCAGACATCATGAGATGGAAGAACATCCCTAAGCGAGGACTATATGTTTTCATAGATATTGATGAAGAAGGTAATTGGACGAACCAAGATCTAAAGTATGGCAAGGATTACACTTTTGCAGATGGTAAAAGCGAGTTTTTTGATTTATCAGATGAGTGTAAGGTGTATAGCGAAGCCTGTTCATGGTTATCTATGAATAAATTAGGATCTTTTGATGTAAAGAAGAAAATTCTCGCTTGCAGCCCTTTTGCATTTGCTTATAATTTTAAGTTCAATTCTAATGATTTGGAAGAATTAAACTTGAAACTAAGCAAAGGTGCAACGGAAGAGCAAAAGCGTGAGAATGAATCAAAAATCAGACAAGAGCGACGTAAGGTTATAGAAAAATGTATCCCAGATTACAAGAAGAATGCCTTAAAAATATTCAGGATAGATTCTAGATATGATAACATTGTAGATTATTTTTTTGCAGCGGTGCCGTTGATATTAGATGCAGTTGAGAAAATTAACGAATACAATACTCTCAAAGACACAGACTTGTTAAAAGTCTTTTTAAGAAGTGTACCTATTGGTGTGCAGTTAAGTATGCATGAGTCGTATTTTAAAGACAACATATTCATTGGAAACCAAGAAAATGGTATAGGTTCCGTTAGTTTCTTTACTGCATTTAGTGCTAAAAAACGCTTTATATTACATAAAACTGCAGCATTGAAGAAGGGGGTAAATTATCGGTTTGGCGTAGATGATGCCTTGATACTAATGAATTTTGAAAAGTTAGTATCAAGAAAAATTTTGCCAACAATGCTTCCTGTAGTTGTCGATAAAAGAGAATTAAATGCAGATATTGTGAAGATAATTAACGATACAGGTGAAAGACTTGGGTTCCGAGATATAGTAGAAGCATTATTTGAGAAGCACCATGCAAAGAATTATTTACAGGATTTTTATCTATTAAATATTATAAATACAAAAGATGGTCTTGTAATTAACGATATTGATTTTGTGCCTCAGTTCAGATATGCTTTAGACAATGTTACTCTGCATAATGTTCTGGAATCCGGTTATGTTAAGAATAATACATTTGAGCTTGATAAAGATGAAAAAATAGATAATATTTTTGACTTTGAGCGTATTGTTGTTAGAACATTATTTAACAATTCTTTGGTAAGAATAAAAGATGATTCTTACTCAACGAATTATTTTGGTGAAGTTGAACCAAAGTATGTAAATGGTGGTGATATTGTCTATCAGCTTATATCTAAATACCGATATAGTATATATGACTATATTTATAAATCCAACACACATGCAATAGATAAGCTTATGTTTGATGACATTACATATCAATCAATATTGTCAAATATAAAACAAGATGAAATAAAAACTCAAAGGTTCTCTCAAAATAGTATAATAAAGCGAAAATTAAATATATGGTTCAGTTTAGATAATCTATTTACAATTAATAATACAATTATGGCTTCGTCAATAAATGAATTAAAAAGCAAGATGATCGAAGTTGCCAATGGTAATGGAGATCTAACATCAAATGCAGAATTCGCATTTGCTGCAGGTCAACTCGTGTCATACCTAATAGATCGCAGCGCTGCGGGTAATAAAAGCTATTCTATGCTCGAGCCTTATCTGCAAAAGGTAAATTCTGGTTCCCTTCAAGATGCTATTGCTCATAGTTTTACTATATATAAGCATGACATTAGTGTTTATAAAGGAAAGTTTGAACATATCGCATCACAGGTATTTACTTATGACAGTAGTATAGATACTAAGCCTATTCTAAAGTACTTCCTTGCAGGATGTTTCTCAGATTGTGTAATATATATAAAAAACGAAAAAAACTAATAAATTATGGCAAATTTTAATAATCGAGTATTTGGATGCGCTGTAGTTAAAGCTATCAATTCGAACTACAATGCAGATTTTTCTGGTCAACCACGTACTTTACCAACAGGAGTGGTGTATGCAACAGATAAAGCTTTCAAATATGCAGTAAAATACTATATTAGTGCAACTGCAAATGACGAGAAAATCTACTATAAAAAGACCTTTAATGACAATCTTAATCCTATTACTTTGGATGATAGGTACATCTCTCTTTTTAAGGACTTCCCAAAAGATAAGAAAACAATAAAACAAAATGTAGCAAAGAATCTGCTTTCTTGCATTGACATCCGTCTATTCGGTGCTACATTTGCTGGTAAAACAAACATATCAATTCACGGAACAGTACAGGTTTGTCACGGTGTGAATATTTGGAAAGACAACAATATCTTCACAGAACAGATTTCTTCTCCTTTTAGCACAAAATCAGATGATGTAGAGGCAGAAAAGGGTAATACAACATTGGGAAGACAGAGTAAATTAGAAGAAGGTCACTATTTGCACCATTTTTCAGTAAATCCGGCAAACATTAATTCTATAACCATTGCGGATGCACAGACTTTGTCATGTAGTGATGTTGATATTCTCAAAGAAGCAATGAAACGCGGAGTTACATATTACGATTCTGCATCAAAGGCAGGCTGTGAGAACGAGATGCTGGTATGGGTACAATTAAAAGAAGGTTCTAAAAATGTATTACCAAACTTTACAACCCTTATAAAATTACAGGCAGAAAAGGTAAATGGTAAATGTGTATATGATTTCATGGCTCTTAAATCGTTATTAGAATCTGATTTGATAAATAATGATGTGGAATCTGTTACAGTAAGTTATAACAGCAACTCATGTGAGATAGTTAATAGTTCTGCAAACTGGATTTTTGAAACAATTTTGTAATATGGAGGCGAATCAAATTTTGATTTCGTTTGACATACATGCAGAAATGGGATTCTTTAAGAAGCCTGACATTAATAGTGGCATATACCTTACATACAATATGATGCATCGACCTGCATTATTGGGTATACTTGGTGCAATTATTGGGCTCAAAGGTTACAAAGAAAATGGGAAGTTACCAGAGTATTATCAGGTTCTTAAGAATCTGAAAATTGGCATTCAACCATTAGCTAGCGATAAAGGAAACTATTCTAAGACTGTCATCAAGTACAATAATGGAACAGGATTTGCAAATGATGATGGAATCTTGAATATATCCGAACAAGTATTGATGTCACCATCATTTAGGTGTTATATACTATTGGGTCTGGCTAATAAAGAGCATGTGGCATTGCTTGAATATCTCAAAATGGGTAAAGCTGAATATATACCATATTTGGGTAAAAATGAGTTTTCTGCATGGTGGACAAACGTTGTGGAGTACCCTAATGCACAAAAGTTTAATTATGATGGAGATTTTCAAGTAGTTTCTTTGTTTTCCAAAACAGAGACTGTAGGTGGATATGTAGTTAAACTATTCTCACGACACATGATGGGCAAATCAGAACCTCCATTTCTGTTTTTTGAAAGACTGCCAATTGGATTCAACGAAGACTTGATGCAATATGAGTTCGGTGATTTTGTCTATTCAAATGCAACGTTCAGTAAAGAGATGAATATGGATGCTGTAGGAGAATTCATACGACTTAATGGCGGAAAAGAAGTTGTACAACTATTTTGACTCTTAAAAGTAATGTTTGATAAGGCTTATTTCGATAATATAATTCTTGGTGCATCATCTTACTATGCACACACTCCAGATGGGAATGCGACTTTGCCCGAGTCGTTATCAGATCATTCTGCTTTGGTAATCAAATATGCAAATGTATTGGTTCATGCACATAAGTTTGATTCGATTATTGAGAGCCTTATCAAACATTCTTTATTTGATTGTATCAAAGATAAACCTACTGTAAGCTCTTTGGTAGGAAGAATGTTTTGGATGGCAATAGCATTTCATGATATTGGTAAAGTCAATTCGCGATTTCAAAAAGAGAAGATGAAGAATGATAAGCCCATATTTGAAGTCAATCACTCTTATGGAACTCGTCATTCTATAATTAGTGTTTATCTGTTTTTGGCCTATTTCTATTCTGAAATAGAAAAATTAGAAGACGACTGTGACTGGATTTTTGCTAGTAATGTTGCTTTATATATGAGTTATCCTATATACATGCATCATAATTCGGGATTATATAAATGTCAAGACGATGATAATTGGAGCAGTCAAAACTTTTCTACTCTCTCACCCTATTTTGACATCGTGAATTTTGACAAGCCAGAATTGACTCTTTTCCATGATTGGTTGAAATATAGCACTAGGGATTCTGAAGGATGTTTGTTTGATTATTTTAGGAACCTCAATAGTCAATGTAAAAAAGAGAATTTCTCCCTTTATATATTGATTCGTTTTTGCTATTCACTACTTACTTCCGCTGACTATCTTGCAACATCTCATTATAAAAACCAATGGAAAGGGATGCATGATGACTTCGGTATTATTGGTCAGGGGTTAAGGGAAAGAATAATAAGAAATGCACAAGTATTACAACCGTATAATTGCGAGGCTTATAAATCTTTTTTGAAGAAAGAAGCACTTAATCCATCTATGTTTACAAGCAGAAGTTCTGAGAACATGAATTTCTTGCGTAAATGTATGTCTATAGAAGTCATAAGAAATACCAAGAAAAATTGTCATGAACACCTGTTTTATATTGAAGCGCCAACAGGGGGAGGGAAGACGAATCTTTCTATGCTTGCAATGGCAGAATTGTTGAATGCGAACAAAGAGATTAACAAAGTGTATTACGTGTTCCCTTACACAACACTTATAACTCAGACTTATGCCTCTCTTTGTACAACATTAGGTTTGGAAGACGCAGACATTGCTGAAATTCACTCAAAGGCAGCTTTAGTAAACAAACATGAAGGCCAAGAGGATTCTGAATACTTGAATTATTTGGATAATATTTTTATGAGTTATCCAATAAGCTTATTGTCACATGTCCGTTTCTTTGATATTCTGAAGACGAACAAAAAGGAAACTAATTATGCTTTGCATCGACTTGCTAATTCTATAGTTATTATTGATGAGGTTCAGTCGTATTCTCCTAGTTCTTGGGATAAGATATTGTATTTCATTAATAACTATGCAAAACTTTTGAACATAAGATTCATAGTAATGTCTGCTACGTTACCAAAGATAGGAAATCTTACATCTGTTAGTAATGACGCACACAATTTCGTGTACTTGATTGACAATAAGAATTTGTATTTCCAAAATCCTAATTTTGCCAATAGGGTGAGATTCGATTTTTCTCTTTTAGAATGGGATAAACCAGCAAAAGAGAATCAAATGCGATACCTTCAACGTTTATGTGATTTTGTTTGTGAGAAGTCAGAAGAATATGCTCAATTAAATTCGTTGTACCCAAATAGTGTGTTCACAATTGTAGAGTTTATTTTTAAGAAAACTGCAAGTGAATTTCTTTCTATAGTAAATAATTCCAATCATTGTTTTGATGATGTAATATTATTATCTGGAACTATTTTGGAACCTCAAAGACGAGAGATTATAAAAGGACTCAAGACTGATGAACAACGTAAACTTAGAACTCTCCTAATAACAACTCAAGTAGTAGAAGCAGGTGTTGACATTGACATGGATCTTGGTTTCAAGGATAAGTCTATCGTGGATAGCGAGGAACAATTGGCAGGTCGTATTAATCGTAATGCCAACAAACCAGAATGTACATTATACCTGTTCGATTGTAATGAAGAAAAAGTCTTGTACTCTGACGATCAAAGGTACAAATTGATGAAAGGTAATATGGACGAGTATAAGGAAATACTTGGGACGAAGGACTTTGATAGACTTTATGATATTGTTCTGTCTGATATTGATAAACGAAACAATTTTAAATATCAAGTCAATATTGATGAAGTTAAAAAGGCTATTTCCAGACTTGACTTTATTGAGGTCGAGAATTCTTTGAAATTAATAGACCTAGATAACATTTCTGTTTTTGTTCCAATAGATATTCCTATGAAATTGGTGCAGAAAGAAGCTGACAGCATTCGTGACCTATGTATTCCGTTTGATGAATGTTTACGTGGGGAAGACGTGTGGAATATGTATGAAGCTCTAGTACATACACAAGAAGAGGATTTTGTAAAAAATAGAATAAAGATGAAACAGCTAAATAGTATAATGTCTTTATTTGTCTTTAACGTTTTCCCAAAAGGAAAAGATGCAGAACTGCTAAGAACCTATGGAGAAGAAAAGTATGGATACCTTTATTTGAACTCATATCAAGGAATATATGATTTAGAAGGTGGAATTAATACAATTGCTTTATCCGAATCCACTTTTTTATAGTAATGGAATATTACAAACTGAAACATCATTTTATGCAAAACAACGAATCAAATATAATCATCTACAACACCCCTGATGGTAAGGCATCGGTGGCGCTATACACACGTGATGGAAAGGTATGGCTGAACCAGCAACAGATTGCGGAACTTTTTGGGACCTCAAAACAAAACATTGGACAACATATTGCATCCATACTGAAAGATAATGAATTAGAGCAAAATCAAGTTGTAAAGAATTACTTTACAACTGCCTCTGATGGTAAGCAATACGATGTGATATACTACTCGCTCGAGATGATTCTATCTATTGGTTATCGTGTGCGTGGAGTGCGTGGCACTCAGTTCCGCCAGTGGGCTACGCGCCATCTGTCGGAGTACCTTGTGAAGGGATTCACGATGGATGATGAGCGACTGAAGAACCCTGATGGGCGTCCCGACTACTTTGATGAACTTCTGCTACGCATACGTGATATTCGTGCCAGCGAGAAGAGATTCTACCAAAAATTGCGCGAACTGTTTAAGTTGAGTAGCGACTATGAAGTGAAGGAGAAGGCCACGCAGATGTTCTTTGCTGAGACGCAGAACAAACTGTTGTTTGCTGTGACTCATTGCACGGCCGCCGAAATTGTTGTGAATCGAGCTGACGAAACGAAACCGAATATGGGACTTACAACCTGGAAGGGTAGTATCGTGCGAAAGGGTGACATCGTCGTGGCCAAGAACTACCTCAACGAGGATGAAGTTGACACTTTGAACAGGCTCGTTAACCTGTTCCTCGAATCGGCTGAGCTGCGTGTGAAGGAGAGAAAGGATTTGACTCTTGACTTCTGGCGTGAGAACGTTAAGATGCTCCTCACGTTCCAGGGTAAAGAACTGCTCGTTGGCAACGGTAGTGTTTCCAATACGCAGATGGAAGAATATGTGCGAAGTGTCTATGAGAAGTTCGATGCCAAGCGAAAGGCTTACGAGGCACAGCTGGCCGATGAGGAGGACATGAAGTTGCTTGACGACCTGGAAAATGATATAAAACAAAATAGGTAAGTTATGCAGATAACTGGCACTCATTTTAACTATTACCAGATATGCCATCGCAAACTTTGGCTCTTTGCCAATGGCATCAATATGGAGTCGACCTCCGACACAGTATATGAGGGAAAGTTGATTCACGAATCATCATACCCCCAGCGTAGCGAACGCTATGAGGAAGTGGAGATTGATGGCGTGAAGGTGGATTACTTCGATGCCAAGCGAAAGGTGATACACGAAATAAAAAAGTCGGATAAGGTGGAGCAGGCGCATGAGTGGCAATTGAAGTATTACATCTATGTGTTTGAACGTAATGGTATAGAGGGGTGTACTGGCATTCTCGAATATCCCACTCTTCGCCAGACAAGCAGGGTGGAACTTACGGATGATGATCGGAAGACTATTGCCGAGATGGAGGAGAAAATTAGCGGTATAATCAAGGGAGAGGAGTGCCCCCAATTGGTGAAGAAGAGATTGTGCCGCAACTGTAGTTATTATGATTTCTGTTACTCAAATGAACCAGATGAAGTATGAAAAAGACTTATTACCTTTTTAATCCTGGCGAGATGGTTCGCAAGGATGACACGTTGAAGTTTACCCCATACTCTGTTGACGAATTGGGCAACGAGACTCCTGGACAGCCACGCTACTTGCCCGTTGAGGACATCAGCGAGTTCTATTGCTTTGGTTCCTTGCGGGCATCAAGCAGTCTTTTCAACTTCCTTGGGCAGAAGGATATCACGATGCACTTCTTCGACTATTATGAGAACTATACAGGCTCGTTCATGCCTCGCGATGGCCTGTTGTCTGGCCGTATGCTTCTGGCGCAGACGGCAGCTTACCAGTCGGTCAAGAAGCGTGTGGCCATAGCACAGAAATTCATCGAGGCAGCTGCCTATAATATGGTGAAGAACCTTCAATATTATAACCGCAGGGGTAAAGATATGGAGGATATCATTGGCATCATTGAGGAATTATCGAAGAAGATTCCTGCAACAACATCTGTTGAGGAGTTGATGGGAGTCGAAGGGCAGATACGAAAAACGTACTATGCAGCCTTTAACTTGATAATAAATGACTTTGCGATGGGCGAGCGTAGCAAACAACCACCACAGAACGAGGTAAATGCCTTGATTTCTTTCGGCAATATGATGTGTTATACCCAATGCCTTCGTGCCATTCATCAGACGCAGCTCAACCCTACGATTAGTTTTCTGCATACTCCGGGAGAACGTCGTTATTCGCTCTGCCTGGATGTATCGGAAGTGTTCAAACCTATTATTGTTGACAGGGTTATTTTTAGAGTCTTGAACAGAAAAGAGATACAGGCAAAACACTTTGATATGAAGTTGAACCGATGCCTGCTTAATGACTCTGGCAAAAAGATCTTTGTAAAAGCGATTGAGGACAAACTGGAAGAAACTTTTCAGCATAAGTCATTAGGTCGCAAGGTTAGTTTCCGTCATCTTATCAAATTGGAATGTTACAAGTTGGCCAAGCACTTGCTGGGTATGGAAGAGTATAAACCTTTTAAAATGTATTGGTAGCGTATGTATGTCATCCTTGTATACGATTGTGGTGAGAAGCGTGTCGGCAAGATGTTGAAACTATGCCGAAAGTATCTCCATTGGGTCCAGAACTCTGTTTTTGAGGGAGAAATATCTGAGGTGAAGTTGAAGGAATTGGTGCAGAAGGCGAAAGGCATCATGGATGTTGAAGACGACAGTATTATTCTCTTCAAGCATTCCTCCCAGCTGTCTATGGAGAAAGAAATCATTGGGTGCGAGTGCAGTTCAACAGATATTTTCTTGTAGTCAAAAAAATGTCGATGGCATATTTCATGAACATTTCTATGCTTATTTGTTAAATGTAAAGAGTTTTATGGTACTGGAAATCAGTTAAATAACTTCGTTGTCGATTCCCGGCATATTTTATATTATTGCATATCGACTATTTTTTTCATTATTTTTTCGTATCTTTGCAAAATCAAACCCCTGATATATAAGGATGAACCAATCAGAGTTGTCAGGGGTAATAATCGTACTAATATAGAATTGAAACATCGAAGGTGTGCTTTGTCTTGTACAGTTCCTTGGGTAATAATCGTACTAATATAGAATTGAAACAAGAACATAACGAGGGAGGACATCAAGGCAATACTGAGTAATAATCGTACTAATATAGAATTGAAACTGTTGTATGTTAGTTTAAAAGTTTCACAATGTCAAGTAATAATCGTACTAATATAGAATTGAAACTCGCTGAAAGGAATGGTAAGGTGGTCCACAGGAGT
>JAZUKS010000012.1:0-7363 GCA_045643405.1 Bacteroidaceae bacterium
ATGCCGAAGAGGATGATGAGGTGGCACGAGAAGAAGAGCCAGCGCATATCGCGGTCGGTATCGTTGACGAAATAGTTGGCATAGTTGCCCAGCTGCAGATAGATGCGGTGGAAGCTCTGGTAGAACTTACACGTCAGGAACCCGATGTGGAGGAAGAACAGCCCGAAGCCTATATATAATAAGGTGTGGCTCTGGAGCAGGGCGCTCATGGCATAGACAAAGACGGAGAGGATGAGCACCGAGACATCGCGCAGGGCTACACGGAAGGTGAGGTAGTGGCGGTCGATGAGTCCGGTGTGGCTCATGGAGAGCAGCGTGCCTCCGATGTGGAAGTACGCCAACGACAGCGCCGAGGCTGCCAGGGGATTGCTGAACCTGGGCATGAACCACCAGTGCAGCGCAAAGCCTACGCCAAAGACCGCCAGTGACAGGGCGGTGAGATAGCGCGACCTGAGGTACCGAGGTGTCTCGGTATAGAGGAAGTTGTCGGGGTCGAAGAAGAGCATGGCGGCCAACACCCAGTTGACCACCGCACCGACAAGGAGCGACACACTGTAGAAGTACTCTGGTGGAAGAGCGAAAGGAGTTTGTACAATCTGATAATCCATATCTTTTTTACCTTATTGAGATTGGAATATAAAAATCGGGTGCCGCTCGGCACTTGTGACGCTTGCCTTCTATAAAACAAACGTATAAACTGTTGATTTTTAGAAGTTATTTTTTACGCGAATTTGCCGTAAATTCTTGCGCTCCGGTAGGTGCTCAGGCGCAAGCGGAGTCCCCGCGAATTTTTTCGTAAATTTATTCTTTTTGGTCATCTTCGTATGGATCGTACTCGTAATCTGAGTCAACTTCTTCTGGAACGACATCCATCCACCGGTCAAGCAAGTGACATTCGTTAGTCTCGGGATCATAGCCATAACGTTCACCTTGAAGACTGTTGCAACCGAAGTTTATTAGCAGACCAATAGGACGCTTGGTGAGGCGCATATAATTGAAGAGTTGAGCGCGATGTGCTGGAATGAGTTCTTTCACGGACTTCAACTCCACCACTATGTCATCTACCACTATGTCCATCTTGTATTTCTTGTCGAGGAGGTGATGCTTGTAGAAGCAGTTGATTTCCTGCTCGCGCTCATTATCAATGCCTCTATCCTTCAACTCCAGATGCAGAGCTTCTTGATAGATTGGCTCAAGAAGCCCCCAATTGAGCTCGGAATGCACGCTCATTGCTGCTCCGATGATTTTGTATACTGTATCTTTATATTGCTTGTAATCCATATAGAAATATATAATTTTCGATTAAATTCACGAGTAATTTACGGGCATTTACGTTAGCCGAAGGCATCCAACTGTTTTTACCTACATTCCAGCCTGTACTGAGCATGGTCGAAGTATTTGGTGTTGCGCCAATGAGGCCTCAGCAAGAAACTTAGGCTCGCACGATAACTTTAGTGCATGTCAGCGATAGCTGGTGCATGGTGCTATGCAAAAGTTGAGTGCAAAGGTAATAAAAAAGTGTGAAAAAGGTTATTGCATGAATCGAGTTGTTATTGCATGAACCCGAAATTGTTATTGCATGAATTTTTTTCATGCAATAACCGTATTGTATCTGCTTGATTATCAGGTTTCCTTTTGCTTGACGCAAGATGATGCCCAATCTTTGGGAGAAATGCCCATAAGAGTCTTGAAGGCACGTGAGAATGTTGCTTGTCCGGAATATCCACAGGCATTGGCAACGGTCTCAAACGAGTATTCTGGGTGTTCCAGAATGATACGTTTCGCTTCTTCGATGCGCAGATAAGGCAGCCACTTGCGGTAATTCTTTACTTGTGTAAAGCGTGCAGAGCCCGAGCGGCCTATCGTGGCATGTTGCTCAAGATAATAGTTCAATGCTGTTGATGATATACCCATATCACTGAGGGCACTACCTATTGTTACGTTAGGATCGGTAAAGTGACGCTCACTGACCCATTGCTCGATGCGCTGGCGTATCTGTTCGTTCTGAGTATCTGTTTCCGTCTTCACCGCTTCTACTATCTCATCGTTCACCTCGATGCACTCTGCCATGTTATACCCATAGACCAGGAACAGAACGATGAACACCAGCAGCAACGGGAAGATGACGATGCCGTAGAGTGCATTGAGCATCAGCGATGACGACATGCCCACCCATGGGGAGAAGATGGAAACAAGGATGATCCACTTCATGACCCGGGCGGTGTAGCGGAGCACTTTATGACGTTCAGTCAGCTCTTCGTCCGTCAGGCGCGTATCGGTCATCTTCATCTCCTGGAAGAGAACCCATGAGAGTTCAATGACCTTTAGGAAATAAAGGGTTGCCACGACGAACGTTGCCGTCAGCCATGGTTGCTGGTCATTGATGAGGGTATCGGTGAAGTAGCCAATGGCGAGGATGACGTAGCAAAGAGCCATGAAGATACCGTTCCACCTGTATCTGTCCCGCATATTGTGACCGGCACGCAGCAGGTTGAGCTCCGCCATGTTGTAGAGTGGCGTGGCAATGACATACGTCATCATGTTGAGCGTCCAGCAGAGTGTAGGGCTCTGCTCGCGCAGCTGACCCACAAACTGTATGGCAAACTGTACGCCGAGTATGAGGGTGGCAGCAGTGATGAACCAGCGTGAACGGTTATAGACAGCCGACTGTAGCTTGCCCCTGTTCATCAGGACGAGGCAGCCGGCAGCGACAAACATCGGTAATGCGCCAAGGAATCGCGCGCCAGTTATAAGCAGTTCTTCCATACTAGAATATGAGTTACAAATTTGTTTGTGGATACGCGGAGAATTATTACATCTCCAATGACTTTTAAAGTGCAAAGTTACACATTATTTATAAATAAAACGACACAATCCCAATGATTTAACTCTAAAATTAATACTTTTGCTATTAAAACGCCTTAAAATTGCCATCTCCACCCTACAAATAATAACACCCGATTTGAGCGTGCAAGCCGTTCTCGTTATGGATTCGGAAGCGTTTATAGAGACGAGACTGATGTGTACATAAAATTAAATTTGCAAATAAGGTTTAAGAAATAATGCGATTTGACAATGAAAAGATTTTGATTTTCATAATGTTGGTACTATCATGTAGTGTCACCCCTGCGAAGATGCGTGTGTTGTTCTACGAAACAGATAACAGAAATAACAGATAACAGATAAACAGAAGTTGAAAAAATATCGTAAGCGTTTGCATAAATATACTTTACATTATTGTAAACGCTTTCTGCGCCAAAATGCCATTTTCATCGGCATTTTAGCCTTTTTTGCCTTGTCAGATATCACGCGAACATATCGGGAATGTATCGGGCATCTATCGGGAATGTATCGGGATGTGTATGGAATACAAGAAAAAATACTGACTTTCTTGTCTGCCTGACATTGCATATTTTTGCCTTTTCCTTCGTTTTATTTGGAGATATGGCAGAAAACACGTATCTTTGCAAGTAGCAATATAAAAACATACTCTTATGAATACAAGCGATGCTCAGGTTGTCAGTCCTGTTGATGCCTTGTGGGCTTTAATACAGGGTCAAAGCAAAACTGTAAAACGTACTTTGGCAAAGCGTCTTGAAGAGTCTCTTAAGACGGAATGCAAGCCTAAAGTGAAAATGACAGAAGAAGAATTCTTTGCTAAGCTTGATGAATCGATAGCTTCGGCAAAGGCGGGGAATAGGATTGCCATGAATGAAGGTGAGACTACTGATCAGTTTGTAGATAGACTGTTATGTACAGACTAGTGTTCTCTAATAAGGCGCAAGACGATTTGCGTCTTTTGCAGAAGAAAGCGCCTCAAGCAGTTGCTAAGTTAAGGAAACTTCTTGTAGAGTTGGTCGAACATCCGCGTACGGGAACCGGGCAATGTGAACAACTGAGGCACTATAAAGAAGAAACGTGGTCGCGTAGAATAACACGCGAACATCGTCTCGTGTATCAAATCAATGATGATGTTGTAGAAGTTCTAGTCATTTCTACGTTTGGTCATTATTAGGTTGTATCCTCTAAATTGATCTTTTTAATAAACAACCCTTTTAATTATGAAAAACTTTAAGTATTACGCACCCACGAAGGTGATGTTCGGTAAGGACACAGAAAACAAAGTAGCAGACCTCGTCAAGGAGTTTGGCGGAACCAAAGTGCTGTTGCACTATGGTGGACAGAGCGCGGAGAAGTCGGGCTTGCTGGGCAAGGTTGAGGCGTCTTTGCAGGATGCTGGTATCGCCTATGTGAAGCTGGGTGGCGTTGTTCCCAATCCCCGTGTCAGCAAGGTGCGCGAGGGTATCGAAATCTGTAAGCAGGAGGGCATTGATTTCCTTCTGGCTGTTGGCGGTGGTTCTGTAATCGACTCTTGCAAGGCCATCAGTTCTGGACGCTATTTCGAGGGTGATGTGTGGGATTTGTATCTGCACAAGGCACGTGCCACCCAATATATGCCCATCGGTTGTATCCTCACCATTCCTGCAGCTGGTAGCGAGATGAGTGACGGTTCGGTCATCACCAACGAAGACGGTTGGCTGAAGAAGGACTACTGCGTGGACGAGTTCCGTTGTAAGTTTGCCATCATGAATCCCGAATACACCTACACCCTTCCTGCATGGCAGACGGCTTGCGGTGTGACCGATATGATGATGCATACCTTTGAGCGTTACTTCTCGGTGGACGATGACATGGAGGTGACTGACAGCATTGCCGAGGCACTTCTGCGTACCATTATGATACAGGCTCACAAGGTGCTGAAGAATCCTAATGACTACGATAGTCGTGCGCAGATTATGTGGGCTGGCTCGTTGGCTCATAACGACCTTACCGGTTGCGGTACATCGGGCGACTGGTCAACCCATTGCCTGGAGCACGAACTCTCGGGTATGTTCGACGTGAGCCATGGTGCCGGTTTGGCAGCCCTGTGGGGCAGTTGGGCACGATATACCCGTGGTGAGAATATGAATCGCTTTGCCCGTTTTGCTGTCAACGTGATGGGTGTTCCCTTGATGTCGCAGACTACCGAGGAACTGGCTGAGGCAGGTATTCAGGCGATGGAGGCCTTCTTCCAGAGCATAGGTATGCCTACCAATATCCATGATCTGATTGGCCGTGACATCACCGATGCCGAGATTGAAGAGATGGCCGACAAGTGCAGCAATGGCGGAACCAGCACCATCGGCGGCCTCATGGAGTTGAAGCGCGACGATATGGTCAACATCTATAAGATGGCGAAGTAGAAGTTTGCTTGAAATTATGGACTTAAAGAGAATCATAAACCCATGGCAGGGGTTGGAGGGCTACAACTGTTTTGGTTGTTCGCCCGACAACCCCTTCGGGCTTCATCTTTGTTTCTACGAGGATGGTGAAGATGTTGTGACGCGATGGAAACCCTCTGCCCCCTATCAGGGGTGGTTGAACACGCTTCATGGCGGCATCCAGGCCTTGCTGCTCGACGAGGTGTGTGGCTGGGTGGTTACCCGTAAGTTGCAGACGGCAGGTGTGACCTCGAAGATGGAGACGCGCTATAAGTGTCCTGTCTCAACAGAAGATACCGAGGTGGTGGTGCGTGCTCATATCCGTGAGCAGAAGCGTAACATCGTCATCATTGACGCTATACTCTCTGATTCAGCCGGAAATGTCTGTACCGAAGCCACTTGCACCTATTTCGCCTTCCCTAAGGAGAAGGCCGAGAAAGACATGCATTTTGTTCCCTGTAAAGTGGAGGGGGAGGAGTAAAAACAACTGCCTGCGACATTGGCCTCTGGTAAAATGTTTCTTTACATTACGGATTCGTCATCCCTTCGCAATCCGTTTGTCATCCCTTCGCAATGCTTTTTGTGAAGGGATGTCTGTGTTTTTTGTTGGCTTTTGCTTGTGTCTTTAGCGAATAATTTGTATTTTCGCACAAAATAAAAAAACAGATGAAGAAGATACTCATATCGGCCCTCCTCTTTTTAGGAGCCAGCCACATGGCTGCAAAGGATGATGGCTATCAGTTCCGCACCGTCAAGTCGATTCCCGTTACCTCGGTTAAGGATCAAGCCTCTACCGGAACCTGCTGGTGCTTTGCCACCACCTCGTTCATGGAGGCCGAACTGCTCCGTATGGGCAAGGGTGAGCACGACCTCTCAGAGATGTTCATAGTGCGACAGAAGTACCTCAACCAGGCAGATGACAACTTCCTGCGTCGTGGCAACGGCAACATGGGCGAGGGTAGCCTTTCGCACACCTGGATGAATGCCTACCGCCAGGTAGGTATTGTGCCCGAGGAGGTGTATCATGGCATCAACTACGCCTCTGAGCGTCACAACCATCATGAGATGGCGATGTTTGTCAAGGCCATTGCTGATGTGGCGATGAACGATAAGCACCGTTCGTCCGAGTACTATAAAATACTCAACAATGTCTTCGACACCTACCTCGGCACCTTGCCCCAGTCGTTCACCTACCAGGGCAGGACGTACACTCCACAGAGCTTTGCCTCCAGCCTTGGACTTAATATGGACGACTATGTCGAGATTACCAGCTTCAGTCACAAACCCTTCTATCAACCCTTCTCGCTCGAGGTTCCCGACAACTGGGAGCATGCCCTTCAGTATAACGTGCCCCTGGACGAGATGATGGAGGTGATTGACCATGCCCTCAACAAGGGGTATACCGTATGCTGGGATGGTGATGTCAGCGAGAGAGGCTTCTCTCATAGCAATGGCGTGGCCATCATCCCTGAGACGCAGAAGGTTGACGACCTCTCTGGCACCGACCGTGCCCGCTGGGAGAATCTCACGCCTCAGCAGCGTCAGGAGGAAGCCTATAAGTTCAAGGCACCCTGTCCTGAGATACACGTCACGCAGGAGCTGCGGCAGTTAGGCTATGAGCATTTTGTCACCACCGACGATCACCTCATGCACATTACCGGCATCGTGACTGACCAGAACGGAACAAAGTATTACGTCACCAAGAACTCGTGGGGCGAGGGCAGCAACGACATGGGAGGCTACCTCAACATGTCTGAGAGCTACGTGCGTGGCAAGACTATCTACGTTATGTTGCACAAGGACGCCCTTCCCACCCAGCTCCGCAAGAAACTTGGCATCTAAGAAGATAGTCCCCCCTAACCCCCGAAGGGGAATAAGAGCAATGTTGAAATAACTAACTTGTTATATAAATAGAGAATAAGATTTAGGAGGTTGGGTAAATTTCGTAAAGCCTTCTTTTCACTTCTCGCACAACGGGATTGTACTCTTTTTTCTTTCCAGATGCCTTCCCGATATCAACCCGATGTCAACCCGTTATCATCCCGTTATCAACCCGAAGGATTTTGACCGAGGAAAACGTGTGTTTTGGGACGTTTTTCTCG